>CAXMRM010000167.1:0-5109 GCA_964196015.1 uncultured Myxococcota bacterium | reverse complement strand
AAGAAGTGTGATCTTTGCTTTCATGTATCGTTACCTGTGCGGCCGGCCATGATGCACGGCACGCGTCATGAGGGCAATGTCTAAGTCCGCGCGGCCGGGGCTTTCGGCTGCTTTTCGAGCCTGGCGCGTTCCAGCGTAAGCCCGTACTCGATGCTGTCGATCAGCGCTTGGAGGGACGCCTCGATGATGTTGCTCGACGCTCCGACGGTGCTCCAGGTGTCGTGGGCGGATTGGCTGTCGATGAGCACTCTCGTCGTCGCACCGGTTCCGCTGCGTCCGTCAAGAATGCGAACCTTGTAGTCACTGAGGTGCATCTCTGCGACCTCTGGGAAGAACGGACGCAGCGCTTTTCGAAGAGCCGAGTCGAGCGCGCTCACCGGGCCGTTGCCTTCGCCTGCGGTGTGTACCACCTCGTCGCCGATCCGCACCTTCACCGTGGCCTCGGCGAACATGCCGCCGCCGCGCCGCCGTCCAACGCCCGCCTGGAAGTCGAGCACCTCGAACGGAGGCTCGTACTCCCCCTGATGACGGGCCATCAATAGTGCCACGGACGCCTCGGCGGCTTCGTACGCAAAGCCCTTGGCTTCGAGCTCCTTGATCTTCTCGAGCACGCGTCCGCCATGATCCGAGCCCACTTCGAGACCGAGTTCTTCGGCTTTGCTCAGCACGTTGCTGCGGCCCGAAAGCTCGCTCACCACCACCCGCGACTCGTTGCCGACGAGGGCAGGGTTGATGTGCTCATACGACTCTCGATGACGGCGAATGGCAGACACGTGGACACCGCCCTTGTGTGCGAATGAGCTCCGTCCGACGTACGCCGCGTGGTCGTTGGGGCTCAGGTTGGCGATCTCCGCCACGAAATGTGCGAGGTCATAGAGCCGCTCGAGGCCGCCTTCGGGAAGGCACTGCAAGCCGAGCTTGAGCTCCAGGTCCGGGATGACCGCGCAGAGGTTGGCGTTGCCGCAGCGCTCGCCATAGCCGTTGACCGTCCCCTGCACATGCCGCGCACCGGCACGAATGGCGGCTATGGAGTTGGCCACACCGCATTCGCCGTCGTTGTGGGCGTGGATACCGAGTCTTGCGTCTGGAAGGGCTTCGCGCACGACTTTGATTATATCCTCGACCTCCCAGGGCATCGAGCCGCCGTTCGTGTCGCAAAGGGCCAGTGTCTCCGCCCCCCCACGAGCCGCGGCCCGCAACGTCTCGAGCGCGTACTCCGCGTCGGACTTGTAGCCATCAAAGAAATGCTCCGCGTCGTAGATCACCCGGCGGTCGTTCTGCCGCAGGAAGGCCACGCTGTCCTCGACCATCCGCAGGTTCTCTTCGAGGCTCGTGCGCAGCACCTCGGTGACGTGCATGTTCCACGCCTTGCCGAAGATCGTGCACACCGGCGTCTCGGCCGCGAGCAACGTTTGAAGCTGCTTGTCGTCCTCCGCACGCAGTTGAGCCCGGCAGGTTGAGCCAAATGCCGCGATGGTGACGTTCTTCCAAGCAACATCCTTCGCGCGCTCGAAGAACTCGACGTCTTTGGGATTCGACCCTGGCCATCCGCCTTCGACGAAAGCGATTCCCAGCAAATCCAAGTACTCCGCGATCCGCAGCTTATCCTCGCAGGATAGACTCATCCCCTCCATCTGCGTGCCATCACGCAGAGTGGTGTCGTAGACCTCTACCACGGGGCCGGAACCGCTATGTACGTTGTTGCTCATAGCTGGTGATCTGATCGTCGAAGGAGAGCAGGTATCCGAGTTGGTCGATGCCGTTGAGGAGGCAGTGCTTGGAGAACTCGTCGATGGGGAAAGTCGCTTCGAGTCCGTCGAGCCCGGTCACGGACTGGGTCCGCAGGTCGATCGTGATTTTCGTCGAACGGTCCAGCTGAACCGCCTCCATGAGAGCCTTGTACACCTCGGGGCTGACCTCGACGGGCAGCAAGCCGTTCTTCAGCGAATTGCTCTTGAAGATGTCGGCGAAGCCGGTGGAGATGATCGCGCGGAAGCCCCAACCGACCAACGCCCACGGCGCGTGCTCGCGCGAGGAGCCGCTGCCGAAGTTGTTGCCGGCGATGAGGATCTGCGCGCCCTGCGAAGCCGGCTCGTTGAGCACGAACTCCGGATTGGGTGTGCCGTCCTTGAGGTAACGCCAGTCGCAGAAGAGGCTCTCCCCGAGACCGTGCTTGTCGGTCACCTTGAGAAAGCGAGCCGGAATGATCTGGTCCGTGTCCACGTTTTCCTCGGGGAGGGGGACCGCATACGATGTCAGTGTGATGAATTTCGCCATGGCTCAGCCTTTCAAGAAAGGAGCAAGCTCCGCGGGTCGGTTACTTCGCCGGTGATAGCCGCTGCGGCTGCGGTGAGGGGGGATGCGAGGAACGTGCGGCCGCCCTTGCCCTGTCGCCCCTCGAAGTTGCGGTTCGAGGTACTGACTGCGTACTGCCCGGGCTCGAGGTTGTCTCCGTTCATGGCGATGCACATCGAGCAGCCCGGCTCACGCCATTCGGCGCCCGCTTCCTTGAAGATCTGATCGAGCCCTTCGGCCTCGGCCTGCTTCTTGATGTCGTGCGAGCCTGGAACGACGAGGGTGCGCACGCCGTCCGCAACCTTGCGTCCGCTGAACACGCCAGCGGCCATGCGTAGGTCGCTGATGCGCGAGTTCGTGCACGAGCCGATGAAGACCACGTCGATTTTCCTGCCGAGCAGGCGCTGGCCGGGCTGCAAGTCCATGTAGCCCATCGCCTTCTCGAACGCGGCCCTCTGCGAGGTGTCATCGAACGACTCTGCGGTCGGCATCAGTTCGCCAATTTGCACGCCCATGCCTGGGTTCGTGCCGTAGGTGATCATCGGCTCGAGCTTGTTGGCGTCGATGACGACCGTCTTGTCGAAGGTCGCACCTTCGTCGGTGCGGAGCTGACTCCAGCGTTCCACGGCCTCGTCCCAAGCTGCCCCCTGGGGCGCGCGCTCGCGCCCTTTGAGGTACTCGAAGGTGGTCTCGTCCGGGGCAATCATGCCCGCGCGCGCGCCCGCCTCGATGCTCATGTTGCAGACCGTCATGCGGCCTTCCATATCGAGGCCGCGGATGGCCGAGCCGGTGTACTCGATGACGTAGCCGGTTGCGCCGCCCGTGCCGATGTCCGCGCAGAGCGCCAAGATGATGTCCTTGGCCGTCACCCCCGGCATCAGCTGGCCGTCGACCCGCACTTCGAGGGTCTTGGCCTTGCGCTGCAAGAGACACTGCGTGGCCAGCACGTGTTCGACCTCGCTCGTCCCGATGCCAAACGCCAGGGCACCAAAGGCACCGTGCGTAGACGTGTGGCTGTCACCACAAACGATCGTCTTGCCAGGCTGCGTGAACCCGCGCTCCGGCCCGATCACATGCACGATCCCGTTGCGGCTGTCGCCGAGCGCGAAGAGCTCGATGCCGAACTCCTCACAGTTGCGCTCCAACTGTCCGAGCTGCGCCTTGGCCTGGTCATCGATGACCCAGAGCGACTTCGGCAGCGTCGGCGTCGAGTGGTCCATCGTAGCGATGGTTCTGTCCGGACGACGAACCTCGATGCCGCGCTCGCGAAGACCGGTGAATGCTTGCGGGGACGTCACCTCATGAATGAGTTGCAGGTCGATGTAGAGGACCGCCGGCCTGTCCGGCTCCTGAACGACGACATGCTCGTCCCACACCTTCTGAAATAGTGTTTTTGGTTTCATGATGTTCGTTACGCAGCGCTTCCGGCTGCCTTGCTGTCGGTTTGCGTCGCTTCTTTGATCGCGAGGATGCGGTTGATGGCCGCGAGATAAGCCTTGGCGCTAGCAACGATGACGTCGGTGTGCGCTCCGTGGCCGTGGAACACCCGTGCGCGTGAGTGTTCGTATTGTGGATTAATTTTGTCGGGTGGCGCGTCGTCGTCGCGCTGAGACACGCGCACGCTCACCTCGCCGAGTGCATCGATGCCCTCTGTTACCGACTGAACGGTGTACTCGAGCAGCGTGCAGGGCACCCCTACCAGCGACTGGATGGCCTTGTACGCCGCATCGACGGGGCCCGTTCCGACCTCTGCGACAGTTCGCGTTTGTCCGTCGGGCCCGGTGAGCTTGACCGTGGCCGTCCGCATCCCGGTGCCACAGCCAACCTGAATCGCATCGAGCCTCCAGAACTCCTTCGGTTGGTAGAGTTCGTCGCTCACCAGTGCCAACAAGTCGGCGTCGGTGATGTGCTTCTTCTTGTCAGCGAGCTTCTTGAAGCGCGCGAACGCCTTGTCGAGCCCGTCACCCGACAGGGGGTAGCCGAGCTCCGTCAATCGGTTCACAAACGCGTGCCGTCCTGAGTGTTTGCCGAGGACGAGCAGCGTCTTACCCGCGCCCACTGTCTCGGGACGCATGATCTCGTAAGTCTCCTCGTGCTTGAGCATGCCGTCCTGATGAATGCCGGCCTCGTGCGCGAACGCGTTCGCACCCACGATGGCCTTGTTCGGCTGCACGACCATGCCCGTCACCTTGCTGACCAAGCGGCTGGCGCGTGTGAGCTGAGTCGTGTCGATCTGCGTGCCGATGCCGTAGAGGTCCTGTCGCACGTAGAGCGCCATCACGACCTCTTCGAGCGATGCGTTCCCCGCCCGTTCTCCGATGCCGTTTACAGCGACCTCGACCTGCCGCGCGCCGTTTTGCACGGCGGACAAGCTGTTAGCCACCGCCAACCCTAGGTCGTTGTGGCAGTGGACGCTGATGACCGCATTCTCGATGCCGGGCACATTCTCCCGGATCATCGCGATACGCTCGCCGAACTCCGCCGGGATTGTGTAACCGACAGTATCCGGGATGTTCAACGTGCTCGCGCCCGCCTCGATAGCTGCCTGGATCGCTTCGTACAGGAACTCCATCTCCGTTCGGCCTGCGTCTTCGGGGCTGAACTCGACGTCTTCACAGAAGCTCCGTGCGTACGAGACCATCTCACCGATCTTCGCGAGCACCTGGTTTTTGGTCATGCGGAGCTTGTGCTCGCGATGGATCGGCGACGTCGCGATGAACGTGTGGATCCGGGCGTGCTTGGCCGGCGCCACTGCCTCGGCAGCTTTGTCGATATCTGGCTTGTGAGCTCGCGCCAAGCTGCAGATGGTCGGTG
>CAXMRM010000166.1:0-10615 GCA_964196015.1 uncultured Myxococcota bacterium | reverse complement strand
TCGAGCGTCTCCTTGCTCAACCCTCCGAAGAGGCCGATGTTGACCAGGTGGTCCGAAGTGAGCTTTGGCATGGGTGGTCGACTCATGACTCCAGCATACGCGAACCATTCGTTGACGTCATGGAATCGAACTGGATAGGTTGGCGGTCGAACGCCCGATTCCAAGTTCCGTGCGGCCCTAGGGGCGCGGCTCTTCGCCGAGTACGACGTTGTCGATCAATCGGGTCGTCCCCAAGTGCGCCGCCACCGCGATTAACAGACGCATCGAAGACCCCGCCGGGGCCGCGAGCGTCTCCGGGTCGACGGCCGCCACGTAGTCCACTTGGTCGAACTCCGCTTGCACCCGTTTTGCCGCGAGGGAACGAAGTGTATTCGGGCTGCGCTCGCCTTCGCGCCAGGCATCGTGTGCGCGTCGAAGCCCGGACACGATGCCGAGTGCGCGATTGCGCTCCGATGCGGACAGGTACCGGTTGCGGGATGAGAGGGCGAGACCGTCCGGCTCGCGCACGATCGGGCAGCCGACGACCTCGATCGGCATGTCGAGGTCTTGCGCCATGCGCGAGAGTATTTTCCATTGCTGGTAGTCCTTGCGGCCAAACATCGCGGTGCACGGGCCAGCAAGGTTGAACAGCTTGGTCACGACGGTGGTCACTCCGTCGAAGTGTGTCCGGCGAAACTCGCCTTCGAGCGGATTGGAGAGCTTTCCGACCGATACCTGCGTTTGGAACTCGGCCGCATACATCGAGTCGGATCCCGGAACGAACACCAAATCGACGTCGCGATCGCGGCAGCCCGCCAGGTCGCTTTCCAGTGTTCGCGGGTAACCGTCTAAGTCCTCGCCCGGCGCGAACTGCAGCGGGTTGACGAAGATCGTCACCGCCACGAAGTCGGCACGCTTCTTGGCTTCGCCGATCAACGAGAAGTGCCCGCCGTGCAGTGCGCCCATCGTCGGCACGAGTCCGACGCGGCGGGAGCCGGTGCGAGCATCACCGCAGGCCTGCCGGAAGTCGGCAGGCTCGCGGACGAGGTTCGTCATCCCTTAGGCCCGTAGGAGGTGCCGCCGTCTCGAACGAGGTTGAGGCTGGACGTCGGAGCCGGCGTCTCACTCTTTTTCACGTTGCCGAAGCCGTGCGCTTCGCTCGGGAACGCCCCGGCGCGAACCTCGTCACGGTAGCGGCGCGCGGCGGCCACGCCATCCTCGAAGAACTCGGCGTATCGCTTCACGAACTTCGGTTTCATGTCTGGCGTGAGGCCGAGCAGGTCGTAACAGACCAGCACTTGCCCATCGCAGTGCGGTCCGGCGCCGATGCCAATCGTCGGGACGTCTACAGTTTCGGTGATACGCTTCGCGAGGTCAGTTGGGATGCCTTCGAGCACCAAGGAGTACGCTCCTGCTTCGGCGACGGCTTTCGCGTCGGCCAATACGCGGGCGGCTGCCTCTTCGGTCTTACCCTGGACCCGAAAGCCACCCATCGCATGAACGCTCTGCGGGGTGAGACCCACGTGCGCCATGACCGGGATGCCGGCGTGCACGATGCGCTCGATCGTCGACGCCGCATCGACCCCGCCCTCGAGCTTGACGGACTGCGCTCCGCCCTCGGAGAGGAACCGGCCGGCATTCGTGAGCGCTTGCTCGGGGCTGACCTGCCAGCTGAGGAACGGCATGTCTCCGACGATGTGCGCGTGCCGCGTGCCCCGTGCGACGGCGCGACAGTGGTAAATGACCTCGTCGACGGTGACCGGGAGGGTCGAGTCCTGACCCTGTACGACCATGCCGAGTGAGTCGCCCACGAGTAGAACGTCGATGCCCGCATCGTCGAACAGGCGTGCGAATGTGGCGTCGTATGCGGTCACCATGCTGATCCGCTCGCCGTCACGCTTCATCTTGCGCAGACGCGGCACCGTCATAGGCCGCTCGTCAGACGCGTGTCCTCTTCCGGTCATGGATTCGATTCGCTTTGGTCGCGGCCAGGTCGATTCCCGGTCCACGCCTTGGCGCCCAATAAACATAGCACCGATTGCAAGCTCGTCATCGGGCCGGAAAGTGGCGTTAAATCAGAGGATTGGGCCCTAGGCCTGCAACAATGCCGCGATCTGTTCGGCCAGTTCAGCGTCGTCCTCGGAGGTGAGAGCTTCGGCCCGGGTGAGCATGCGCCGGGCTTCGTCTGTCAGGTCGAGGGCGTGCAGCAGCCGCCCCGCCTCGTAGTGATAGAGGGCGTGCCGCTCCCGGTCGCTGCCCTGGCTCAGTGCCCGATACATGTCGGCCGCACGATCCAATCGTCCGTCGGCTTCGTAGAGCTTGGCCAGGGTCGTCGCCGTGGTCGGCGGAAAATCCGTGATCTGGTGATTCGTAAAGAACTCCAGCACTTGCTCGAGAAAATTTCGGGCGTCGTCGGTTTTTCCTACCAGGTCGGACGCCAGCCCGATCTCTTCGAGGAGCCGCCAGTCGGTGCCCGCCGTCTTGCTCCGCTCGAGCGAGGTCATGAGCACCTCGAGCGCCTCGGCGCCGTGCCCCTTGTCCCGTAGGAACGCCCCCATGGCGAGGTACGGACGATAGTCTTCCGGCAGCGCATGAACGGCGCCCTCGAAGTAACCCGTCGCCTCCTCGAACTCCCCGGCTTCGTCCGCGAGGCGGGCGAGGGCGAGGTTGGCCGCCAACTTGGTTTCGCCCCCTTCGTCGTTCTCGAGGGCAACTAGGAAGCTCTGCAGCGCCTCCTTGCCCGCGGTCAGATCCTCGGCGAGCAGGCGCGCACGCCCCAGCTCCAGCCACAGGTATCGCGGTTGCGGCGCGTCGGCTAGCAGCGCTTCGAGCTGAGCCCGCGCCTCGCCGAACTGCTCTTTGTGCATCGCAACAAGCGCGTCGAGCAGAGCGTCACCATAGCCGTCGTATTCGTCGGCCTGCGCCTCGTCCCACTGGCCCATCAGCAGCGCGATACGCTCCTCGTCGGTCATTTCCGGAGCGGCCGCTTGCTCCTGTGCCTCTTTCGCCTCGAGGCCATCGAGCAATGCTTGCGCCTCGTCGCGAACCGCTTTGTCCACCCCGACTTCCAACGCACCCTCGAGCTCCTGCTCCGCCAGATCGACCGACCCCTGCGCGAGATAGGCCTTCGCTTCCTCGATTCGCCGCCGCGCGATCCCGTCAGTACAGCGTCGAACCTTGTCGGCGAGTGCTGCGTGAGCGCTCTGGGGAGACGCAGCGAGAGCCTTCTCGTACGTCAGCTTGGCCGGGCCGTAGTCGCCTGTGGCATAGAGGGCGTCGGCTTTTTTTTCGAGCCGCTCGGGGTCGGCGGAAAAGAGTTTCTTCAATAAGCTCATGACTCACTCGAACTGTTTGGATCTTCGTTTGGCGGACTGCTTGAGCGGCCCTGGGATACCGCGGCTTCGCGACAAGGCCCGCAGGTCGTTGCGGCGCAGGTGCGCGAGGAACGTCATCGAAAGGGCCAGAGGGGTTTTCGGGTTGTTGCAGAGGCTACGCTTGATCTCGTAGCTCCGAAGCCAGTCGCGCCTCTTGCCGATGTATCGGAGCACGTCCTCGGAGACCTCGCGGCTCTGCGCGGCGTTCTTGGCTTCGCTCTCGCCCATTGCGGGAGAGGCGATCGCCGCCATGGCCACCACGCGGTTGGGGTCCCGCACGAGGATCGACCGCGCCGCTGCGTTGCCGAGAAGCGCCATCCGGATCTTCTCGCCGACGTTCATCGCTCGAAGCTTGGACTGAAGCGGGACGAACTCTTCCTTCGTCTCCTCGGCGCCGTCGACAGTGTCGCGCGTGACCGCATCTTGATCGGCGTCTTCTTCGAGGGCCGTCGAGAAGGCCTGGTCGCCTGGAAGCGGCGCGTCGCTCGGCTCAGGGATGAGCTGCCCATGGATCGCCTTCTTCAGCTCTTCGAACATCGGAATGCCCGTCAGCTCGATCCCATGACGGGCGGCGAGCTCGATGAGACGGTCGGCGGTCGACATGCGGGTGTTGCGGTTTTTGTAGAGGGCTTCGATGATCTGCGGCGCGCCCAAGAGGCGTTGCTGGTTGATGGCTATGATCTCGATGATGCGTTCAGGGCAATGCGCCGAGATCATGGCGATCGTCGCGTTGGCAACCGCGTGGTTCGAGGCGAGTCGCTCCAACACTTGCTCGTTGGTCGAGAATCGCCGGGCGACCTCGTGAAAGACGGCTGGATGCCGGTTCTCTTCGCACGCGGGCAGAAGCACCGTCTCTGGCAACCCGTTCAGCGTATCGCCGGCCGTCTTCGAGACACCGGGATCCGGGTCGGCGGTGAGCTGCACGAGCAGCAGCACGAGGCCGCCACCCTTGACTGGCACCATCCCCCGGGCGGCCATCATCCTTGCGGGGGTCGGTCCGTTGGGATCCGCAAAGCGCCGCAGCGGCTCGGGGACGGCGTCGGTCGGTATCGGTAGCTCTGGGATGTCCGGCATAGGTTCTCGAGATAATTCGATCTTAGCCCCTATCGGCCGGTGAACTCAGGTTCCCGCTTCTGAAGGATCGCGCTCACGCCTTCTTTGGCGTCTTGCGTGGCCAAGCTCGCCGCTTGCAGACCTGCTTCTTCGAGGGCGGCTTCGCGAATCTCCCAGCGAAGCCCGTGGCGGATCGAGGCCTTCATCTGCTGCACGGCCATCGGAGCGGAAGCGGCGATCGCGCGGGCGAGCCCTATTGCGGTCGGGAGCACCTCGTCGGCTTCTTCGGCGTGCGTGACCAGGCCGATGCGAAGTGCCTCAGTCCCGCGGATGAGCTTACCGGTGAACAGAAGCTCCGACGCATAGGCTGCTCCGACTAGCCGGGGGAGTAAATAACTGATGCCGAGTCCAGAATGGATTCCTAAACGCGCGAAATTGACGCCGTATTTCGCGTCGACGTTCGCCACACGGATGTCGGCGAGCAGGGTGAGACCGAATCCCCCGCCGACGGTGTGGCCGTTCATCGCCGCGATGACGGGCACCTCGACGTCCAGCACCTGCAGGAAAGGCTCGTACATCGCGAACGACGCGTCGCGGGATGGCTTGCCGAGATCGCCGCGCTGCATCGACGAGCGGAGGTCGGCCCCGGCACTGAAGCAGTGGCCTTTGCCGGTGATCACCAGGCATCGGACCCCCGCGTCGCGTCGCGCCTCGGTGATGGCCTCGGAAAACGCATCGAGAAGCTCGGGAGTCATGGCGTTCCGGTGATCGGGACGATTCAAGGTGATCATCCCGATTCGGTCCGCCGCCTCGTACAAGACCGCTGGCTCGCCCATGGTCGGAGCACTCTAGTCGGACAGGGGCCCTCGGCAACCGCGGATTGTTGGCCAATTTCTTGCCTAGGGGGAGCTGAACGGGTTAGCGGGATTCTATGCAGGGAAGCAAGGTTGTTCGCCCGTTTCCGTTCTTCCGCGCCGGTGCGCGCGCTAGCCAACCCCAGCTGGCGAAGCCGATTCTGGTGTTGGAGGACGTCTACAAGTTCTTCCGGCCCGACCAGCCGACGCTGCGCGGGGTCGACCTCTCGGTCGAGCGCGGCGAGTTCGTGTTCATCACCGGCTCGAGCGGCGCCGGCAAGAGCACGCTCCTGAAGCTGGTGTATCGGGAGCTCGGAGTCGACGAAGGCCGCGTGCTCTTCTGCGGCCGCGATATCGCACGGTTGACCGAGAAGTCGATTCCCTTCCTTCGGCGCAATCTCGGGATCGTGTTTCAGGATTTTCGGATCATCGACCACTGGACGGTCTTCGAGAACGTCGCGGTCGCCCTCGAGATCGTTTCGATGCCGCAACGGCTCATCCGATCGCGGGTGGCGGAGGCACTCGAACGCGTCGGCTTGGCGGGCCGTGGCCCCGAGCAGACCAGCAATCTTTCTGGCGGCGAGAAGCAGCGTGTCGCGGTCGCTAGGGCGATCGTGCCGGAGCCAGCACTCATCCTAGCGGACGAGCCGACCGGCAACCTCGACCCGCATCTCGCCATCGACATTTTGACTCTCTTCGAAGAGATCAACTCGACCGGGACGACCGTGTTGTTCGCAACGCACGACCACTCACTGATCTCCAAGCGGGATCACCGCCTGATCTCGATCGACGAAGGCCGAGTGTCTGAGGCTCAGCAAGGCCTCAAACACTGGCAGGGTAGTAGTGGCATTCACACGTTGGTGGGGTGAAACGATGGATGTGAAGAGCGCAATCACGCGGGCGAGGCGAGGGCTTCGCGAAGAGCGACGCTTGTACATCGTGGCGGTCACGAGTCTGGCCGTAGCGTTCGTATGCTTGGGTGCGACGCTGCTCGGTGTCACCAATCTCGACGCGGCGGCGACGCGCTGGGGTCAGAGTGGACGAATCACGCTCTTCTTGAAAGATGACGCCGATCCGCAGGATGTCGCGCAGCTGCGTGTCGTGCTCGAGGGGCTGGGCGAGGTCAGCGAGGTGACGCACGTGACGCCCGCGCAGGCGCGCGCGTCGTTCCTCGAAGAGGCGGACGTCGGTGCGGACTTGAGCTCGCTTCCCCCCGAGGTGTTTCCGGCCTCGCTCGAGGTGACGCTGGTCAGCGGGGTAACGCGCGAGCGGAGTGAATTGATCGCAACACAGCTCGCGCAGTTCCGGGCGGTGAGCGATGTGGAGAGCTACGGAAGCTGGTTTCAGAAGCTCGACCACTTGCTGTGGGGCGCGCGCATGCTGGCTGGCGGCCTCGCTCTGCTCGTGATGTTCTGCGTGGTGGCGGTGATCGGCAACACGATTCGTCTGGCGGTCGCTCGGCGACGCCAAGAAATCGAAGTCATGAAGCTCTGCGGCGCGACCAACGGTTTCGTGCGCGGCCCGTTCGTGCTGGAGGGCATGTTCCAGGGGTTCGCCTCGGCGCTACTCGCGGTCCTCGCGCTGTTGGTTGGGTATCTCTCGATCCACGAGTCTGTCGATTCGACGTTGGCGGCGCTGACCGGTAGCCGGGTGGTCTTCCTGGGCACATGGACGCTGTTGTCGCTACTGGCCGGCGGTGCGCTGATCGGTGCGATCGGGAGTGCTGTGTCGGTGCGCCGCTATCTCTCGGTGTGACATGAAAACCAAAAGCAGACTCTGGGTTTGGATCGCAGTCGGGCTCTTCGCGGCGACCGGCGGGGCCGGGGCGGAGCAGGACGTCGGGGTCAACGACTTGACCGACGTCGCCGCGGCGGAAGGCAAGATCGCCGAGAATCTCGCTCGCGTCGAGCACACACAGACGCGGCAAGCGCAGATTGACGCGGAGATTTCGGGCCTCGCGGACAAGCGTGAAGAGGCCAAGGGGCACTTGCACGAGCGCGCGCGGGGGCTCTACCGCATTCGGCGCGCCGGAATGCTGCCGGTCGCCGGAGGTTTCGACTCTCTGATGGCGCATCTTGCGCGGGTTCAGCGGCTCTCGCGAATGGTCCGAAACGACCTCGACACGATCGAGTTCCTCGAGCAGCGAGGCGCAGCGCTTCGGCTCGAAAGGAACGATCTCGCCGACGCACTTCAGGAGGCTCAGATCGCCGTGCGGGCGCTCGAGGCCAAGAAGGAAGAGCTCGAGAGCAGCCGTCGCAGCGCTTCGCTGTTTCAGGACACGCTTCGCGGTGAGCGGCAAGACGCGCCGAGCGACGACGTGAGCTATGGCCGCATCCGCGTGTCCGGCGATATGAACGACCTCGGCGACGGCTTCGCCGAGATGCGAGGGCAGCTCGCGTTGCCGGTGCAGGGTTCGATGCGGATCGGCGAGAGCTCGCGCGAAGGCGCCGCCGGTCTTGAGTTTTACGGACGTCCGGGTGGTCCGGTCCGCTCCGCGGCCGACGGCAGAGTAGCCTTCGCCCGCAACTACGGCGCGTACGGCCTAATGGTTATCATCGACCACGGCAGCAGCTTCTACACCGTCTACGGCGGCCTCGGTTCGACCGACGTGCAAGTAGGCGACTGGGTCGGCATGAGTACCCGAGTCGGCTCCCTCGACAGCGGGGGACCCGATCCCACCCTGTTCTTCGAGGTCCGCAGAGGCACCCGACCCTTAGACGCCCGCAGCTGGCTAGGTCTGTAAGGGGCTGATAGATCCTCGTATTGAGCCGCTTGGTAGGCTCGACTGAACGTGGAGGCGGGATGAGTTATCGGGATTTCATCAATTGGTTTTCGGTCACGCCAGTCGGACGGTGGATTGCAAGGACGTTCTCCGCTCGGTTGGATCCGGTTCTGTACAAGATCAGCGCAGGGCGCTTCACCTCGGTTGGGCCTCAGGTGATTCCGCAACTCGTACTGACTACGACCGGCCGCAAGTCGGGCAAGGAGCGCACGGTTCAACTCGGTTTCACCGAGGAGGGCGATGATGTTCTGGTCGTTGCGAGCAACTTCGGCGGCACAAACCACCCGGCGTGGTCGTACAATCTCGATGCGAATCCAACGGCGAAGATGCAGCTGGGCTCGGAGACGAGAGAAGTCGTTGCGAATCGTTTGACGGACTCGGAGAAAGCCATCCTCTGGCCGAAGATCGCCGACACGATTCCGCAGATGAAGTCCTACGTGAAAAGGACGGACCGGAACATCAAGGTGTATCGGTTGACCGCCGCGTGAGTCGTGCCCGCGCCGGTGTGCCCGCGCTGGTGTGTTGGCGTCAGCGTCTTTTGGATGAGAGCGCTTTTGAGTTCTACTGCGCGACGGCGCCGAACGTGACGGCGTAAGCCAGCACGGCTTCTAGATTGGCGTCGCTGATCTTGTCTGGACCGAAGGCGGGCATGTCGTCGCCGCCGGAGCGGACCTTCCAGCGCACTTGTGAGGGGGAATCGCCGATGCCTGCGATCTTCGGGCCATCGCCTTCTTCGCCGCCGGGGTGGCAGCCCTCGCAGAACTCCGCGTAGACCTCGGTGCCGGTCGCGACGTCGGTCGACTCGAGGGGGAAGTCGAAGTCTTCCAGCGACTGTGCGGTCGTGCCGCCTGAGTCTTTGGAGCAGCCGTACCCGATTGCCAACGTGCCGATCATCAACCCTAGGATCAGTCTCGTCCCCATCTTCTTGCCTTTCCTCGGGCGTCGCTACGCTCGCGGCGCTCCTTCATCTCGCTTGCGTCGCAACTGTAGCAGCTTTTCGCCCTGGACTCGAAACGCGTCGGTTTCGTCGGTGACTACGTCGCTATGACAGGCCGCTTTTTCCGCGTCGCCGACCGCGCTTTTCGTCTTGCCAGCCAGCTTGTGGATCTCTTCGGGGGAGAGGTGGCCGCGAGATCGGAGAATCTCCTGTTGCTCCGGCGTGAGGGACGGCGATTTCATGACCTGGTCGCGCTCGAAGCCGCGCGCCTTTCCCGATTCGAACTCGACGATCTCCTTGGAGATGCGCACTGCGCACCAGTCGTGCCCACACATCGCGCAGAAGTCGGTGTCGACGTCCAAGTCCTCGTCGTGAAACGCGCGAGCCGTGTCGCTGTCGAAGGCCAGGTCGAAGTGCTTCTCCCAGTTGAGCGCCGCTCGCGCCCGGGTGAGGTCATCGTCCCAGTCACGAGCGCCCGGAATACCGAGGGCCACGTCCGACGCATGGGCCGCGATCTTGTAGGCGATGCACCCTTGTTTGACGTCGTCCTTCTTTGGCAGGCCTAGGTGCTCCTTGGGCGTCACGTAACAAAGCATCGCCGCGCCGTGGTAGCCGGCTGCAGTCGCGCCGATCGCACTGGTGATGTGGTCGTAGCCAGGGAACACATCGGTGACGAGTGGGCCGAGTACGTAGAACGGCGCACCGTGGCAGCGTTGCCGCTGCAGCTTCATGTTGTACTCGACTTGGTCGAACGGGACGTGCCCCGGTCCCTCGACCATTACCTGACAGCCCTTGCGCCATGCGCGTTCCGTGAGCTCGCCGAGTCGGTCGAGCTCGCCGAGCTGTGCATCATCGGTCGCGTCGGCAAGTCCGCCAGGGCGGAGGCCGTCGCCCAGGGAGAACGAGACGTCGTACTCGCGCATCACATCGCAAATGGCCTCGAAGTGCGTGTACGTCGGATTCTCTTCGCCGTGATGGAGCATCCATTTCGCGAGGAGGGAGCCGCCGCGCGAAACCACCCCAATGAGACGCCGGCGGATCAACGGCAGGTGCTCTCGGGCGACACCGGCATGGATCGTGAAATAGTCGACGCCTTGACGTGCCTGATGGCGTAGCGTCTCGAGAATCAGGTCGAGCGTCAGCTCTTCGATGCTGCGTCCGATGATCATGGAATAGATGGGAACTGTGCCGATCGGCATACGCGCGTTACGAATGATCGCTTCGCGGGTCGCGTCCAGGTCGCCTCCCGTTGAAAGGTCCATCACGGTGTCGGCGCCCCAGCGTTCGGCCCAATGGAGCTTTTCGACTTCCTCTTCCGTGCCGGACGACACCGGCGATGCGCCCATGTTCGCGTTGATCTTCGTGAGCCCTGCACGCCCGATGCACATCGGGTCCAACGCATGACCGAGATGGACCTTGTTGGCCGGGATGATCATGCGGCCGGCGCCCACTTCGTCACGCACCTGCTCCGGCGTGAGGTGCCTTTCGCGTTCGGCGACACGCCGCATCTCTGCTGTGACGGTGCCGAGCCTTGCGTGCTCCAATTGCGTCAAGGGCTCAAAGCCGATCGGCGGATGCCAGCGGCCGTCTTCGAAGCGCCAGTCTTCCGGCATGAAGTCCCAGGCAGTCTTGTCGC
>CAXMRM010000165.1:0-3576 GCA_964196015.1 uncultured Myxococcota bacterium | reverse complement strand
ACGCTCATCATTTGGGGCGAGGAAGATGGAATCATTCCCGTCGAGCACGCCCATGCGGCGCATGCGTTGATACGGGGGAGTTGGCTCGAGATCATCGAAGGCGTGGGACACTACCCGCACTGCGAGGCTCCGGATCGCTTCGTGACCGCGCTCACCGAGTTCATCGAGTCTACGCGGCCTGCACGGATCAAGGTTTCTCGGAAGCGGATCCTCGGGGTGCCGCCGGCGGTTGGGTCCGAGGCAAATTAGGGTCGGCCAAGACGGACGTCAGCGACGATGCGCACCTACCTCTTCGACCTCGATGGAACACTGCTTGATTCGATGGCGTTGATCCTGACGAGTTTTCATCACACCTCCCGAGTACACCTCGAGCGTGAGCTGCCGGACTCTTATTGGCTCGAGGGGACCGGAACGCCCCTTCGTGATCAGCTGGCCAAGGTGGCCCGGTCGAAGGAAGAGCTCTCCGCCATGCTCGACACCTACGTGGCATACAACCTCAGCCGCCATGACGAAATGGCAACGAGCTACCCTGGCGTTGTCGAGGTCGTCCGCACGCTACATGCGCGGCGGGCCAAGCTCGCGCTGGTGACCAGCAAGATGAGTACGGGGGCGGCGCGCGGACTTCGACTTCTTGGACTCGAGGAGGAGTTTTCGGTGCGTGTCTGCGCTGACGACGTCGAGCGTGGCAAGCCGGATCCTGAGCCGGTGCTCATGGCCTTGGACGCGCTCGGTTCATCGCCGGAGGAGGCGTTCTTCATCGGCGACTCACATCACGATATCGAAGCGGGAAGACGTGCGGGGGTCACGACAGTGGCCGTGAGTTGGGGCCCGTTTTCGCGAGAGAAGCTGAGCGCCGCGAACCCAGATCACTGGCTGGAAGAGCCCCACGGCATCTTCGAGTTGTGACGACGCCGATCAGAAGTAGAGCTGGACGCCCGGGCCGAGGGTCTGGATCCGCTGCGTGAAGAACTGCCCATTCGGGGAGTGGCCATTGTAATACCGAATGACAAAGTCGACCCGATAACTCGATTCTCCGACCGGATCGAGCGTCGCGCCAGCGACGAAGGAAGCATCGGCACGCCAATCGTTTTGCTGCCACGACCGCAGGTCGAAGGCCAGCAAGAGCTGCAGTCGGCGTTCCGTGGAGGCGGTGACAGGACGGAGCTCAACGCCACCTTCAAGGGACCAGCGATCCAGGCTCGAAGGCTCGCTCCGCAGAATGACCGCTACGCCCCCGTACACCCGCATCCATTCGAGCGGGTCATACGAGGCCAACACGTCGAGATCCTCGAACGAAAGGTTGATGCGCTCGACTTCGTTGTTCAAAAGAAACTCATCGCCGAGGTGTGAGCTCTGATGGATGATGCGAGTCATGAAGGAGAACGCGTCGAACGCGTAGGTGAACGTGATGCCGCCGAGATAGTCGGCGTTCACGAGGTCGTTCGAGGGCGCGCCAAAGTCGAAGATCGCGAACACGCCGCCCTGCATGCCGATCTCCCAACTATGCCCCCGAGGGCGGTTCTTCTGAACGATTGCAATCGAAGCTCCCGCATCGGCCGTGCCGACGTGGGTGAACTGTGAATCATCGAAGTAATGCTGGTAACCGAGGGTGAACCTAGGCCAGCGGGGGTCCGCGGAAAGGGGCACAAAGAGGGAATCACGCGGAAACACGCGCAGAGCCGGCTCCTCCGCTACTGAATGTGCCGAGGCCCACGACGGGCTGAGCCCCGATGCGACGAGCGCGCAGAACGCACAGAGGAAAGCGAAGCTGCTGAGATCGGTTCGCAATGCCTGTGCCTCCAAACGCCGTTCACATGCTCCCTTGCCATCAAAAGATACGAGCGCCAAATGCGAGCAGCGCGATGAAAACTTTCTTAGCCTGGCGATGTGTTCGTCAGCCAAAGGAGGTGTGACCATTACTGCTGGAAGCAGTAGAGGCTGGTTTCTGCTGAGCAGCCCTTGGTTGTGTCGCCCCCGGTCTGGTCTGTCCAGGCTTCGGAGGCGTAGCAGTAGTGTCCGACGTGGGCGGAGTCGGTCTCGATGTCGGCGGTGCTCGTCCAATCGGAACAAAATGGCGGCTTGCTGCTTCCATCGATCGCGGTGCCCGTCCAGACAGCGGCAAGCCAGATGAAGGCTCCGCAGTGGCTTGCGTCGCCGTCCCAGTCAAAGGTGGTTTGGTCGACTGTGATCGCGCGTTGAAGCGAGCCGTTCGTGAGGTCTTCCCAGTCGTTTGCGATCACCTGATTTCGCGTGTCGATGTACGGCACGGCGCTGTGGGTGAGCCTCTCCGCGGCGCTCGTGTTCGAGTCCGACAACCAGGCCTTAAAGGTGCCTTCCAACCCGGCCGCTCGGGCTTTGCTCTGACAGATTGCGTCGGCGCCTTCGAGGCCACCGAGGTTTCCGGCGTACTCGTCGCTGGTGAGGAAGACGACGCAGTCTCCAGTCGTCGAGGGCTCGGCCCGGCACTCCCCGTTTTGATCACAGACTCCGTTGGCCGCGCCGTTGAAGCACAGACCGTCGTTGCAGGTATCTCCCGGCTCTACGCACTGCGCGGCTTCTCCTTCCGTGCTGCAGCCGACAGCGAGGAGAGTCGCCGCCATAAGAATTCGAAGTGCATTGCGCATGGGTACCTCCATTCGGTCATCCAGGTGGCATCAGGAGAGGCTCGGTGGCGGCTGCCGGGGGGCAGCTGATGTAATCGGAGTTTCTGTACCGCTCGATGACTTCGAGAATCCCCTCGGAACCGTAGTAGACGGCGACGTTCACGTAGATGAGGGGGTGGGCACGACTGAAGAAGCAGTCGTAGTCGCAAGCTAGATTGTCGATGGCGGCCTCGATCGACATCCACATCGCGAACGCTGCGAGCTTGAGCGGGAACGTGACGAGGCCCCCCGGAATCACTTCAACGAACATCTCCGCGAGCATCGCTTGGATGTTCAACTTGATGTAGTCGACGAACTCCTCGTAGAACTCGGCGGATACTGCGTTGCAGTCGCCGCAGTCGAGGCTCACCTGGAGCCCTTGGACGTTCTCCCCGGCAGCCTCTCGGGCTCCGATGAAGAACCCTTCGGCAAAGTCCAACCCAGCGCAGATGAGCAAATCCTGTTGCTCGAGCCCTTGGCGATAGATCTCGTCGATGGCCGCCTGGACCTCGGCCCAGGTCTCGCTGCCGTAGTAGTCCTCCATGGCGGGCGCGACGTGTCGGTCGAAGTCCGCCTCGTCGATGTTGATCAGGCCCCAGGACCAGAGCTGCGCGTGTGTGCTGCTCTCGACCCAGAGCCGCTCGGCGCTCATCGCCTTCGGAAACACGATGCGCCAATCTTGTTGCTCTTCATCGTAGAAGTACGCGGCGCGGACCTCGATGGCTTCGGGTTGGATCTTGTCCATGGGAAACGAGAGCTGAATCGGCCAGGGATCGGGCACGGGATAGAAGCCGCTAAGCGTTGATAGTCCGATCTCGATTTGCACCGCGCCCGATGGATCGGGGCGCTCGAACGGTACGTAACCGTCGGGGTAGTCCGGCGTGCTGAAGATCGACTCGTATTGGATGTAGACCTCCCAGCATTCGTCCCAGGC
>CAXMRM010000164.1:0-8315 GCA_964196015.1 uncultured Myxococcota bacterium | reverse complement strand
AAGACGGTGCCGAGAAACAGGTGGTATTTAATCCCTTGGGGCGAGAACCGTGCCTCACCTCCCCTGTTCACCAGCTCCTGGTTGAGGCAGCGGCCCTTGATGAAGGTGTGGTCGATGCCTCGGTTGTTGAAGGTGTAGAAGACGTGGCCGACGAAGCGGCGATCGGCCTTGCAATCCTCTTTGCGGCGCGTTCTCATGAGCGCTCTGGAGGTAGCGATGGCGACACGAGAAGGGGGCGCCGAAGACGACCGGACCGGAGTTGGCGTCGAGACGCTGCGCCGGGCGATTCAGGACAACCTTTTCTATCGCTGCGGCAATGTCCCCGTGCTGGCGACTCGGTCGGACTATTACCTGGCGGTCGCCTACACGGTGCGGGACCGTCTCATGCAGCGTTGGCTGAGCACGGCCAGGTCCTTGCTGGCGGAGCCGACGCGCGTCGTCTGTTATCTGTCAGCCGAGTACTTGCTGGGGCCGTCTCTCGGCAATGCGCTGTTGAACCTCGGGATTCGCGATGAGGTTGCGGAGGCGGTTGCATCACTCGGGCAGGACCTCGACGAGCTCATCGAGGAAGAGCGCGAGCCGGGCCTCGGCAATGGCGGCTTGGGTCGTTTGGCCGCGTGCTTCATGGACTCGCTGTCCACCTTACAGATCCCCGCAGTGGGTTACGGCTTGCGGTACGAGTTCGGCATCTTCGAGCAGCGAATCGAAGACGGCTGGCAGGTCGAGCGCACCGACAAATGGCTGCGCCAGGGCAACCCCTGGGAAGTCGTCCGGCCCGAGTACAGCTATCCAGTTGGTTTCGGCGGTCATACCGAATCGTATGAGGATGAGAAGGGTCGTTACCGGGTTCGCTGGCGTCCGGACAGCGTGGTCAAGGGGGTCGCCTACGCCACTCCCGTTCCTGGCTACAAGGTAAACAACATGAACATGCTGCGCCTCTGGGCCGCGGAAGCCGCTGAAACCTTCGACTTCGGGAGCTTCAACGTGGGCGACTACTACGGTGCGGTCGAGCGCAAGGTGGCCTCGGAGACACTCACCAAAGTGCTCTACCCCAATGACGAACCTGCCCAGGGCAAGGAACTGAGGCTCCGGCAGCAGTATTTTCTCGTGTCCTGTTCGCTGCAGGATCTACTGCGGCTGCACCAGCTGCGCGGCGGTCGGCCCGACAACCTGAACGAAGGGTTCGCAATCCAGTTGAACGACACCCATCCGGCGCTCGCCATACCCGAGCTCATGCGGCTACTGCTCGACGAGCACGCAATGAGCTGGGAGGCCGCCTGGCGGATCGCCTCCGAGACGTTTGCGTACACGAATCACACCTTGCTTCCCGAGGCCCTCGAAACCTGGCCGTTGCCGATGTTCGGGCGATTGTTGCCGCGCCACTTAGAAATCGTCTACGAGATCAATGCCCGCTTCATGGATGAAGTATGCGACCGCTTTCCGGACGACCACGGGAGGCAGCAGCGCATGTCCTTGATCGACGACCACGGCGCCGGCGCGGTGCGCATGGCCAATCTTGCCACCGTGGGAAGCTTTTCGGTGAATGGGGTCTCCGCGCTCCACACGGACTTGTTGAAGACCCGTGTCATGCGAGACTTCCACGAGTTTTACCCCGGCAAGTTCAGCAACAAGACCAATGGAGTGACACCCCGCCGCTTCCTGGCTCTCGCCAACCCAGAGCTCGCGGAGCTGATCACCGCGCACATCGGCGAGACGTGGATCACCGACCTAAACCAGCTGCGCAGGCTGGAGAGGCTTGCGGAGGACCAATCTTTCCAGACGCAATGGCGCGCCGTCAAGACCGCCCGAAAACGGGTGGCCGCCGAGCGGGCGCACAGGCTCATGAAGGTCGAAACGGACCTCGACTCCATGTTCGATGTTCAGGTCAAGCGTATCCACGAGTACAAGCGTCAGCATCTGGCGGTGCTGCACATCGTGCACCTTTACCGGCAGCTCAAGGAGAACCCGGAATTCGTGACCGCGTCGCGAACCTTCATCTTCGGGGGCAAGGCCGCGCCGGGCTACACGATGGCCAAGCTCATCATCAAGCTGATCAACTCCGTAGGTGAAGTCGTCAACTCCGACCCCGAGACCCGGGGCAAGTTGAAGGTCGGATTCATCCCCAACTTCAACGTCAAAACGGCCCAGCTCGTTTATCCCTGCGCTGATCTATCCGAGCAGATATCCACAGCCGGGAAGGAAGCCTCGGGAACGGGCAACATGAAGTTCTCGATGAACGGCGCACTTACAATTGGCACGCTCGATGGCGCCAATGTCGAGATACGCGACGCCGTCGGAGCGGAGAACTTCTTTCTCTTTGGGCTTACTACAGACGAGATTCACTCGCTGCGCCAGACGGGGTACCGACCCTACGATTACTACGAGCAGAACCCGTCGCTCAAAGGCGCGCTCGATCTGATTGCATCCGGTCATTTCTCGCGCGGAGACAACGCGCTGTTTCGACCCTTGATCGACAGCCTGCTCCACCACGACGATTACTTCGTTCTGGCGGACTTTCAGTCCTACATCGACTGTCAGAAGGACGTCAGCGACGCCTGGGCAGATCAGGCGCACTGGACGAAGATGTCGATCCTCAACGCGGCGCGAATGGGGGAGTTCTCTTCGGATCGCACCATCCGCGAATACAGTCGGGACATCTGGCGAGTTGAGCCCAACCCGGTGCAGCTGACCGATGTGGACTAACGGGATACAGGCTCGATGCCCCGCTTGTTGAACGCCCAGAAACGCTTGTCCGGGCGGCGCGGATTCGGCAGGAGCTTGCGTCGATCGAGCGGAAGCTTAAGTAGCGCTGCGGGGGCGAGGGTGTCTACCATGAGTGCGAAGCGGACGGGGCCGAATCGATGAGCAGTGAAATCAAGAGCAGCAACAACCTACGGGGTGTTCGCTATGAGATACGCGGGCAGTTGGCGCAGCGCGCACATGAGATGGAGCGTCGGGGTTACGAAATTATCTCGATGAACATTGGGAACCCGGGTCTGTTTGGCTTCCGTACGCCGGAGACGATGCGGATGGCCATGATCGAGAACCTCGCGACGAGCGAGGCGTACTGCCACCAGAAAGGCATATTTCCGGCGCGCGAAGCGGTGGTGCTGCAGCAGCAGGAACGCGGCGTCTTGAACGTGACTGCCGAGCATGTGTTCATCGGCAACGGTGTTAGCGAGCTGATCGATCTGACGTTGCGCGCGCTGCTCAACGACGGCGACGAAGTGCTGATACCGAGCCCCGACTACCCGCTGTGGACCGCTTCGGTGACGCTAAACGGTGGCAAGGCGGTGCACTACCCGTGTCCGCCGGACAAGCAGTTTCAGCCTGACCTCGACGCGCTGGCCAGTCTGATTACGGTCCGAACCCGTGCGATCGTCATCATCAATCCGAACAATCCGACGGGCGCCGTGTACAGTCGAGAGGTGCTCGAGGCGATGGTCGCGCTCGCCGAACGTCACAATCTCGTTGTCTTGAGCGACGAAATCTACGACGGGATGGTGTACGACGACGCCGAGTTCGTCCCGGTCGCGCCACTAGTGAAAGAAACTCTGTGCGGTACGTTCAGCGGCTTGTCCAAGGTGTACCGTGCCTGTGGTTTCCGCGTTGGCTGGGTGGTGTTCAACGGCACCAATGAGCTCGCTAAGGATTACCTGCATGGTCTCGATCTATTGGCATCGCTACGTTTGTGCAGCAACGTGCCCGGACAGTGGGGCGTGCAGACAGCGCTGGGCGGTTATCAGAGCCTGACGAAACTGATTCGTCCGGGCGGGCGTCTGTACGAGTCTCGGCAAGCCGTGATCAGAGGGGTCGAAGCCAGCGATTACCTCAACCTGGTTACGCCCGGTGGTTCGATGTATGCCTTCATCGGCGCCAACGCGGACAAGCTGCCCGGTTTCGACGACCAGGACTTTGCGATGGAGTTGCTGGAGACGCAGCATGTGCTCGTGGCGCCGGGCTCCAGCTTCAATGTCGACTACCGCAATTATTTCCGCGTCACGATTTTGCCGCTAGCGAGGGTCATCGACGACGTGTTCCAGCGGATGGAGAAAGTCTTGGGAGGCCAGTAACCGCAGCCATCGATTCGCGTGGTCGAGCGCGTGTTCGTGCTAAAGCAGACGCCTAGGGCTTCCCATGCAACCGATCATCTCCGTCGCCAAGCTCAGCAAGACCTACGAGTCGGGATTCATGGCCCTCAAGGACGTGGACCTGGACATCCGTCGCGGAGAGATCCTTGCGCTCTTGGGGCCGAACGGAGCAGGTAAGACCACCCTGATCAGTATCATCTGCGGGATCGTCAATCCGACTTCCGGTGTCGTCCTGGTCGACGGGCATGACGTGGTGTCGGAGTATCGCGCGGCCCGGTCCGTGATCGGCCTGGTGCCGCAAGAGATTTCCACCGACGCGTTCGAGAGTGTGTGGGCGACGGTGAGCTTCAGCCGAGGCCTTTTTGGCAAGGCCAAGAAGCCTGCACACATCGAGAAGCTGCTTCGCGAGCTCTCGCTTTGGGACAAGAAGGACTCGAAGATCATGGACTTGTCGGGGGGCATGAAGCGACGGGTGATGATCGCCAAGGCCTTGTCGCACGAACCCGCGATCCTTTTCCTCGATGAGCCGACCGCCGGCGTGGACGTGGAGCTGCGCCGCGACATGTGGGAGATGGTTCGTGGGCTTCGACAAAGTGGCGTGACCATCATCCTCACCACGCACTATATCGAGGAAGCAGAGGAGATGGCGGACCGGATCGGGGTGATGAGCAAGGGCGAGATCATCTTGGTGGAGGACAAGGACAGGCTGATGCACAAGCTCGGCAAGAAGCAACTGACACTGCACTTGCAGAGTTCCCTCGCGCGCATTCCAGACGAACTTCTTGGACATCCCATTGAGCTTTCGGAGGACGGGAACGAACTGGTTTACACGTTCAACGCACAGGGCGAACACACGGGAATCGCCGGCCTCTTGCAGAGGCTCAACGAGCACGGGGTTCGCTTCAAGGACATCCAGTCGAGCCAGAGCTCACTCGAGGAGATCTTCGTCAACCTCGTCCATGAGGAGCGATGAACTTCTATTCCATTCGGGCCATCTATCTGTTCGAGATGGCGCGCACTGGGCGAACGCTGATGCAAAGCGTCATCGCCCCGGTTCTGTCCACTTCACTCTACTTCGTGGTGTTCGGCGCCGCGATCGGTTCACGCATGGTCGAGATCGACGGGGTCAGCTACGGCGCCTTCATCGTTCCGGGATTGACGATGCTGTCTCTGCTGAACCAGAGCATCTCTAACGCTTCCTTCGGCATCTACATGCCGAAGTTCTCGGGCACGATTTACGAATTGCTCTCCGCACCGATCTCCTATGTGGAGATCCTCATCGGCTATGTCGGCGCGGCGGCCAGCAAATCGATCGTCCTGGGTTTTCTGATTTTGGTTACGGCGCGGCTCTTTGTGGACTACGAGATCGCGCACCCGTTCTGGATGGTCGGATTCCTCGCGCTCACCGCGGTCACGTTCAGCCTCTTTGGCTTCATCCTCGGCGTCTGGGCGGACGGTTTCGAAAAGCTGCAGATCGTTCCGATGATGATCGTCACCCCGCTCACGTTCCTTGGCGGGAGTTTCTACTCCATCGACATGCTCCCACCGATTTGGCAGAAGATCACCCTGCTCAATCCGGTGGTCTATCTGATCAGTGCGTTCCGATGGAGCTTCTATGGCGTGGCCGACGTGAGCGTGACGTTGAGCGCGGGCATGATCGTGCTCTTTCTGCTCGGGTGCCTCCTGGTTGTGCGGTGGATGTTTAAGACGGGATATCGGCTTCGGGCCTGATCCGCGCTACGGTAGGTGGCCACGCGGCCGGTTCTTTTTGCCGTGTTTTGGGGACGGCCCGGCGGTTTTCGCGGTGTGGGTTGCAAGTGTAGGTGATGAGTGGGATTTTGGAGGCGTAGCGTGTCCCCAGGCGCGGCATGGTAGAGATATTCTGAATGCCTTTGCTTGGCCTCGCTTTGAGCCTTCTGATCGGGGTCTCCCTCGGCTTCTTTGGGGGCGGCGGCTCGATCCTCACGGTGCCGCTGCTGGTCTACGTCTTCGGACTCGACCCGAAGACGGCCATTGCGAGCTCACTGCTCGTGGTGGGAATCGCCAGCATGTCCGGAGCGCTGCACCACTGGCGCGCCGGCAACGTTGACCTCCGCACGGGGCTCGTCTTCGGAGCCGCAGGCATGACTGGCGCGTACGTCGGTGGCCGCGTTGGAGCCTTCATCGACGGGACGCTGCTGCTCCTTCTCTTCGCGTCCATGATGGTCCTGACCGCGGTCGCCATGTGGCAGGGACGCCGCTCGCGCAGCCCTGGCGGCTCGACCCAACGCGCCACGCCTCGGCTCCTCTTGCAGGGGCTGGTGGTGGGAAGCTTCACCGGCCTCGTCGGAGCCGGCGGCGGGTTTTTGATCGTTCCTGCGCTGACGCTGTGGGCTGGCCTCTCCATGCGTGCGGCCGTTGGAACCTCGTTGTTCATCATCGTGCTCAACACGATGGCGGGCTTCTTGGGGTATCTCAACCACGTCCAGGTCGACTATTCCCTCATCGGCGCGGTGACCGTGATCGCGATTGCGGGCTCGTTCGTGGGGTCGCGTCTCGCCAATCGGGTCGACCCCGCTTCGCTTCGCCGGGCCTTCGCTGTGTTCGTCGCCACGATGGCGGTCTTCATCCTCGTGCGGGAGGCGGACGTGTGGATCACGACGGCACAGGAGGCGCTGCCCGGCACGACCCCGCAGATCGTCTTCGCCCTGCTCATGCTCGCCATCGGCATCGCGGCCGGTCGCGTCACAAGACGTGCCGCCCGTGATCCGCTGGCCGATCGAGTCTTCTCGGACGGAGGCGGGATTTGACCTGCGACGTGGGGGGTTCTGTAACGGGCGCCTAAGCGACGCCGGTCGCTGCTTCCAGAAGGAATCGAAAAAGCTCCACCATGACTGCGGTGTCGTGCGTGCAATACGCGTTGAGCTGCTTCCGCAACCCGGCCCGCTCCTTCGCCGACAACTCCTCCGACCGGCAAAGCAGTCCCTCCAATAAGAACGACGCGGCCTGCCCGTCCGCCACCTCGAGGTCGTCATACGCCATCTCGGGGAGCAAAGCCGGGACCACGATCTTGATGCTGAAGCTTCCGCGGAACTCGGGGTGGTAGACGTGATTGCGAACGACCGGCAGCAAGTCTTCGGTCTTGTCGCGCGCTTCGAGCAACGCAGCAGCATGCTCCGGCGAAGAGTCCGCAAGAATCCCCAAACACTGCTTCTCGAACGGCGCCTTCCAAGCGAGCACAGTCGCCGCACCATCCAATGCGTCCGCAAGCGCCTCCGCCACGCCCGGCCGCGGGTCGCCCTCCCCGTCTGCGAGATACGCGCGATGGGAAACCTCTCCGTCCTCGCTAAGCGTGTGCACGCTGAACTGGACAGGGACCTTGCCGAAGGGGCTGCAGCCGTTCCACACCGGCAAGGCAGGGGCGATGGTTTCGCAATCGAGCATCGCGACGGGGTAGCGGTACGCGGCGAGTGCGCTTTGGAGGCCGGGCTCGACGAGCAGCTCGTTTCGGAGGACGGCTGCGCGGTGGCGCGTTTGAATCCCGTTGAGCGGGAAGTCGCTGGGAATCTGGTCGACGGTCTCGATGCCTTCATCGTGGAGCTCGCCGACCTGTTTTGCGCTGATGCGATGCAGGTCTTCGATGGCGTGCTCCGGTAGCGGGGCATTGCAGCGGGCGAGGAACGGGCATTCGTACGGCGAGGTGCAGTGGGGGCCGGGCTCCACATCGGGGAGTGGGCCTTCGAGCATTCGCATCTGTGCCGTCGCGGCGTCGGTGATTCCGTCGCGAAGCTCGGCAACCTCGTTGGTGACGTCGGCCCTGGTGAAAAGGGAACCCTGGTCGGGGTGCCGATGTTCGCGGTTGAGGTGCATGAGCTCGACGCGGGCAACTCGAAGGCCTGCTCGTTCGACGACGTGGGCCTGCACGGCGGCGTCGGGGATGTGTTGCGGCTTGACCTTGGTGGTGGCCTTGACCTCGGTGACGACCCAGGCGTCACCTTCTTTGGAGAGGGCGTCGACGGCGACGAAGATGCGGTCTTCGAGGAAGCAGGCTTCGAGGATGACGGAGGCGCCGTCGTCGAGGGCCTGGCGCGTCTTGGCCACTGCGTCAGCAACGCGCCTGTAGTCGAGGTCGATGAGGGTGGCGCCCGGAAACTCCTGGCGCGCGCGTTCGCCGACGCGGTTGCCCATGTCGAAGATGGCTTGGAGGCCGGCGTCGGGTTTCAGCTCGGCTGCACGCGGCTCGTG
>CAXMRM010000163.1:0-7278 GCA_964196015.1 uncultured Myxococcota bacterium | reverse complement strand
TCGTCGACCTTCACGGCAGTCTTCCCCTGCGGCGCCATCGTCGTCGAGTAGCGGTTAGTCAGGCAGGCTGATCTCGATTTCCTTTCGGGCACCCGCCTCGACCCTGACGACACGGGTTTGGCTGGGCAGCTCTCGTCCAACCTTGACGACGTGCCGTCCTTTGGAGAGGCGCGCCTTCACGGGGGCCCTGCCCATCCATATGTCGTCGACCCAGACGTTGCCCCAGGGCTGCACGACGACCTCGAGCCAGCCCTTCCCGACGCGCGCCGGCTGCCGCAGCTCGGACGCTGGCACTGCCGCTGGCACTGCCGCTGGCGCTGCCGCTGGCGCTGCCGCTGGCACTGCCGCTGACACTGCCGCTGGCACTGCCGCTGGCGCTGCCGCTGGCACTGCCGCTGGCACTGCCGCTGGCACTGCCGCTGACACTGCCGCCTCCGCCCCCGTTTCCCTCGGCGCCTGCGCGCTCTGCTCGAGCCACTGCGTTCCGGCGACGGCCGCCACCAAGCTCGCGACCAAAGCACCGGCCAACATCAGCGCGCGTCTAGGTTGGCGCGGTCTCTGTGGTCGAGGCGCCGCTTCTTCCCCCGCAATTGCGGGGCCGAGCCTCGGCGGACGGCTGAGCTCTGTGTCGCGCTCCTCTTCCCGCGCGCGGACGTGCAGTCGAGCCCTGGGCCCTCCGCGGTGGCCTTCCACCATCGACGCAAGCGCCCGTCGCACCCCGGGGGGAGGCGCCACGGCGGCAAGCTCTTCAATCAGCCGTGCGGCGCTCGGTATTCGAGCTTCTCGGTCCGCCTCGATCAGACGCTCGATGACTTCGCGAAGCGGCGCCGGCACGTCCGGCGCGAGGTCCTCCAGCGAGCGCCGGTTGCCGCCTAGGATCTTCTGCATGGTCTCGACGTCGTGCGCCCCATCAAAGGGGCGAACCCCGGTGGCCGCTTCAAACAGAACCACGCCGAGAGAGAACAGGTCGGCTCGCCCGTCGATGTCCTCGCCGCGCATGTGCTCTGGAGACATGTAGGGGATCTTCCCCTTTGCGCTCCGGCTTGCCGTCGCCGTCGCGTTGTCGATCGCCTTTGCGATGCCGAAGTCTGCGAGCTTCGTTTCGCCCGATCGGCTCAGCAAGATATTGGAGGGAGAGATGTCGCGGTGAACCAGGCTTCCGTGGGCGTGCTCGAGCGCATATGCCAGGTCTATCCCGATCAACGCCACAGTTTCCGGTGCCAGCTTCTCACCAGGAGACGATTTGAGGAAGGACCGAAGGTCCACGCCGTCCACGAGCTCGAGCGTCATGTAGTGCACACCGTCGACCTCGCCGAAGTCGATCACCCCAACGATGTTGGTGTGGCGAAGCTGTGCAGCGAGCTTGGCCTCGCGCTGGAAACGAGAGACGAATTCGTCGTCCTCACTGAACGCGGGAAGCACCCGCTTCAAGCAAACGCGCTGCTCGAATCCGCCCGACCCAGCGCGCGTTGCTTCGAACGTCTCCGCCATGCCACCGACGCCGAGGCGGCGCACCAGGTGGTAAGGACCAAACTCTCGGGGCTCACCGGCCATCCCACTCGAAGACTAGCACCATCGCAAAACCACTGGCGCACCCATCGCCAGCGATGCAGGCTCCTGCGCCACTGATGAAGACAGCGTCAGGTCCATCCAAAGGCATCGATCGCACCGTCTTCCGGCGCCTCTTCGCTCTGGCGATGCCTATTGTCGGCTTGAACGTGCTCAGCGTCCTGACGCTGGCGGTCGACACCGCGATGTGCGGCCGTCTCGTTGACGCGGAAGAGGCGCTCGCGGCGCTCGGGTTCGCCAGCCAGCTGATCTTCCTATTGATGGTGGCGATGCTCGGGCTGACGGTTGGAACCGTTGCCTTCATTGCCCGCGCCCACGGCGCTGGCGAAACCGAACGCATCAACCATGTGATCCACCAGAGCATTCTTCTCACGTATCTGGTGTCGATCGCGGTGGCGATCGTCGGAAATCTCGGCGCCGGCGTTGCAATGGAGTGGCTCGGCGCCGATGCGACAGTCCGTGATCTCGGCGTGGGCTACCTGCGACCGCTCTTCGCGTTCACGGTCTTCTTCTACTTGAACATGCTGTTCGCAGCGGCGTTACGCGCAGTCGGCAACACGACGCTGCCCTTCATGATTGCGGTGTTCAGTAACCTCCTGAACATCGTCCTGAACTACGGGCTCATCTTGGGGCGGCTCGGCCTCCCTGCGTTGGGTGTCCGCGGCGCGGCCTGGGGGACGGTCATCTCGCAAGCCGCCGCGGTCATTTTGATGGTGGTCATCTTGCGGCGCGATGTCGTGTACGGGGTGCGCGCACGTCTGCATTTGGCGCCGATCGACCGCCCTCTGGCGAACGACCTCTTTCGCGTCGGAGCACCGGCCGCGCTCGACATGGTGATCCTCAACGTAGCGTTTCTGTCGGTCGTCGGGATGCTGGCGCGCGTGGCGCAGGTGACTGTGGCAGCACACGGCATCGGCCTGCGAATTCAGTCTTTGGCGTTCGTGCCCGGCTTAGGTGTCTCACAGGCGATCGGGGCGATGGTCGGAAACGCTCTCGGCGCCGGCAAAGCGTCTGAGGCACGTGAAGTCGTGCGCGGCGGTATGATCCTGTCGACCGCCATCATGACCGTCATGGGGCTGGCAATCGTGGTCGGCGCCGAGCCGATCATCGCGATTTTCAACGTAGACCCTGCGACCGAGCTTGGCCGCTATTCGATTCTCTGGATGCGGATTCTTGGATGGGGCATGCCCATCGTCGGCGTCCACATCGCGCTGATCGGGATGCTGCGTGGGGCCGGAGCGACTAACACCAGCTTGATGATCAACACCGTCGGCACCGTGATCGTCCAGGTCCCGCTCAGCTGGTTCCTCGGGTTCGTGGTGGGCTGGGGCGCTTTCGGAATCTGGGTGGCTCTGCCCATTTCGTTCCTGGTCCGCATGTGCCTGGGCATTGTTGCTTATCGGCGGGGGGGCTGGGCGCAGGCTGGCGAGACCATCTGAGGACGGCGCCGCGGCCAGGGATTTCTCCGAGGCCCGCTCTTTTGGTAACCTGTGCGCATGATCAACGCTTTGATCAGGGCGGTGTATCGAGTGGCGCATTGGGGGTTACGGCTTCTGTGGTTCATTCGGCGCCCTGAGACCACCGGAGCACTGGTTGCGGTGTGGTACCGCGGCCGCGTCTTACTCGTGAAGAATTCCTACCGGCCGCAGCTCACCTTGCCGGGAGGTTACGTGAAGGTGCGTGAGGATCGCCGGACGACTGCCGCGCGCGAGCTCCGGGAGGAGGTCGGTATCCAGGTGCAACCCAAGACGTTGGTGCACGCCTATCATGGCACCCATCTATTCGAGTGCCGCCAAGACACGCTCGACATCTACGAGCTCGAGGTGGACGCCGAGCCGAACGTGCAAGTCGATAACCGCGAGGTCGTGCTGGCGGAGTTCCACACTCCCGATGAGGTGCTCGGCATGAAGATCGTGCCGCACCTCGAGGAGTACCTCTCGCGGCGAATCGCGCGGGCAGTCGGTTGAGCCCGACGAATCCACGTGAGGCGCTCACTCAAGAGGCGCTCCGGCTTCATGAGCGTTATCACCTAGAGCTCATCGAACGCTTTTCGGTTTGTCCTTGGGCAAAGCCCGCACGCGCCGACGGCCGCACTCGGGCACATGTCATTACGGAGGCGTCGTGCACCCCTGAGGAGCTGATGCCAGTGCTGGCGCAGTGGGCCGCTGACGAAACCGTGGATGTTGCGTTTGTGATTGCGCCACGCTTCACCACGGGCGCGGATGCCTTTGCGGCCTGGGCGACGTCGCTCGGCGAGCAGCGGAGCGATGTCTTTTTGAGCGCGCCGTTCCACCCGGGTGCCCCTGAGTCGGCGGGTTCCATCCACTTCCTCCGCCAAAGCCCCGACCCCACGGTTCAGCTCGTCCGAAGAATCCGCCTTGAAGAGATCCGGGCGCAAGACCCACCGCACTACACCGACATCTTCGATCTGGATCTGCGCCAGCTAGAGGCGGAGAAGGCCCCGTGCGAGGTGGCCGCTTCGGTCGTGGCGCACAACGAGCGGATGATCGAACGCGAGGGAAGGGCGGAGATCCGGCGCATTTTGGACGACATCCGGGAGGACAGGGAGAGAACGTACGCGAGGCTGATGCCGTTGCTGTGAGGCGTCAGCGGCCCAGCTTCCGCTCGATGTACCCCGAGGAGATCACACCCCACGCTGCCCCTACGATGAGCCCGCCGGTGTGCACCCAGTTGGCGATCGGGCCGACCCACCCGGTGAAGCCTAGGCCCAGCCAGATCAACATGAAGGTCACCAGTTGCTGCGGCAGTCGGTAAGGGAAGCTCGCGTCTAGGCGGCCTCGGATCCAGATGAAAGCGAACAAGCCGTAGACCACGCCGGACATGCCGCCAAATCTCGTCGGTCCCGACATCGCGTATTCGAGCACGTGTGAGAACGCCGCGATCACGAGGACGAAGATCAGCAGGTAGCGCCCGGAGAAGACGCGCTCGATGGCGGTGCCGAGGTCCTTCAGCCACCAGAGGTTGAAGGCGATGTGCATGAAGCCAAAGTGCACGAACATCGGCGTGAACAATCGCCAGGGCTGCCCTTGCCAAATCGCGCTCACGTTACCGAACACGGCGCCGTTCCTCACCGGCGCGAATGGCGTGAAGGTGAAGAGGCGCACGACGTCCATTTTTTCGCCCATGCCCGTCAGAAGAAACACGGCGACGCAGATGACCATCAGGCCGGCGGTCACCGTGCCGATGCGCATGTTCTGTTTTGCCTCGATCTGCGCCCGAATCTTTTCGGTGCGCACTCTGAGTTTCTCGTCGGCCTTGGCTTCTTGGCGGCGCTGTGCCCGGGCCTTGCGAGCCATGTTGGCGAAGCGGCTCTCGCTGGGATCGAAGCCGTTCAGAAAGGCGCGCGCTTGCTCCATCTGGTCCTCGTCGTGAACCCAAACGGCAAACGAGCCATCTTTCGTTTCCTTGACCGTCGTCACCACGCCGTCCGCGTAGAGCGCGTCGCCGAGGGTCTTGGCCTCGGCTTGGTCGGGTACGGTCGTCAGCAGGCGCATCGCGGGGCCGAGTGTAGCCGCATCGATCGGTGTTTCAATCGCCGCGGACCATGGCGTACATCAGGCAGTCCCGCGGAATGTCGGATCGGTTGGGATGGTGCCCGTATTGGCGCAATCGTCCTTCGTACTGCATTCCCACCTTTTCCATGACCCGGGACGACTGAGTGTTTTCTTCGTCGCAGAGGGCTTGGATGCGAGCGATCCGGCCGTCTTCGAAGGCTGCCTCGCAGACCCGCGCCAGTGCTTCAGGCATGTATCCCTCGCCCCAGAAACGACTTCCGAGGGCGAACCCGATCTCTACGCGGTGGAAGTGTACCGTGCAGCCGATCGTGCCCGCGAGCACAGCATCTTGCTTGCGTTCGATGAGCCACACGCGGTGACCCATCTGGAGATCCCAGGCGTCGATGGCTTGCTGGAAGTACTCTCGCGTCTGCGCCGGGCTTGTGTGGGCAGTCCACAGCAGGTAGCGGCTGATTTTCGGATCACTCGCGTAGGACTCGAACGCGGCTTCCGCATCCTCGACGGTCGGGCGCCGCAGCACGAGCCGCGTCGTTTCCAACTCTTCGGTGGGGAACTCCACGCTGCGCGTATAGCACGGCCCCGCTTGGCGATGGATCCGCCAGGAACGAGCTGATACGTTGCGGCCGATGTCGAATCGGGACGAGCCACTCGATGAAGCGGCCCTGCGCCTTTGTGAGGAGCTGGGCTACTCCTTTGCAGACACGGGGCTGTTGTTCGACGCGCTCACCCACCGCTCGTTCAAGAACGAGCGGCCCGACATCACCTCGACCGACAACGAGCGCCTCGAGTTCCTCGGGGATGCTGTGGTCGGGCTGGTCGTCGCGTCACTGCTGTACGTGCAGTTTCCTGACGCAGACGAAGGCGAGCTCACTCGGCGGCGGGCTGACTTGGTCAGTGAGAAAGGGCTTTCCGAAGCAGCTGAGGCAATCGGCATCGGCGATGCGATGAGGTTCGGGAAGGGAGAGCAGAGGTCGGGTGGCCGCTCCAAGCCGAGGCTACTGGCGAGCGCGCTCGAAGCTTGCGTCGGCGCGATCTACCGTGATGGCGGAGCAGACGCGGCGTTCGCGGCGGCTCGCCGGGTCTTCGAGCCCCGTTTGCACACCAGCGCCCCTGGGCACCGGGATGCAAAGTCACGCGCACAGGAATGGGCGCAGGCCCATCTGGGAGGGACGCCGAGCTACCGATTGCTCGGATCCCAGGGCCCCGACCACGATCGAGAGTTCACAGTCGCGCTGGAGCTCCACGATGAGGAAGTCGCCACCGGTGCCGGCCGTTCGAAGATCCACGCAGAGCAGGCGGCGGCTCGCGCGGCGCTCGAAGCATGGTCGGCGGAGGTATTTCCTGAGGAGGCGGACTAGACCGCGCGCGAAGCGGCGTATGCTTCGAGCCGCGCGTGCGCCCAATCGACGTCCCGCTGGAGTTCGTTGTACTCCTGACCTTCGTACAGCTCGTCGAAAGCCTTGAGCGCGTCTTCCGCCTTCGCAAGCTCTTCACGCACCGTGTCGGGCTTGATTTCCTCGGGCGATGCAAAGAGATCGGTTAGCAGGAGTACCTTGTCGGGCCCACCTTCGACGAAGCCGGGTCCGATCGCAGCAATGTTTCGCTTCCCTTCGACCTCCCACACCAGGAGTCCACACTTGAGCGCGGCCAACAGTGGAAGGTGGTTCGGAAGGACGCCGAACTCGCCCTCGACGCTCGGCGCCTGAACCGAATCGACCTGTATCGAAAGTACGGAGCCGTTCGGTGTGACGACGTCGAGTTGCAGGTGCTCGGAGTTAGCCATCGTTCAGCCCAATCAGTCCTTGGAGCGCTTGGCGTAGGCTTCCTTGACCTCTTCGATGTTGCCCTTGAGGTAGAAGTCCTGCTCGGGAACGTGGTCGAGCTTGCCGTCCAGGATCTCCTCGAAGCCGGAGACGCTTTCCTCGGCCGGCACGTACGCGCCCTTGAGGCCCGTGAACTGCTCTGCGACGAAGAACGGCTGCGAAAGGAATCGTTGAATCTTACGGGCGCGGTCGACGGCCATACGGTCGTCTTCGCTGAGCTCGTCCATACCGAGAATCGCGATGATGTCCTGGAGGTCCTTGTACTTCTGCAAGGTCTCCTGCACGCCTTGGGCGACGCGGTAGTGACGCTCGCCGATGACGTTGGGGTCGAGCATCGTCGAGCTCGAGTC
>CAXMRM010000162.1:0-6788 GCA_964196015.1 uncultured Myxococcota bacterium | reverse complement strand
CCGCGGTGCCTGGAGCGCTTCATTTTGGCCGTTCGATGCACGCGGGCCAGGACTTTCTCCTCCTGAGCGACGGTTCCTTCCATCTCCGCATCTGCGGGAGGCACTTCCGGGCGTGGATTGAGCTCAGCCTGCTTCATTTTGCGTGTATCAAGGACGAATCAAGTCCCGTTTTGGCGAATTCGGGGACGAGTAGCACGATTCGCACGCCTCTCCAAGCATGAATGGAAAGCGCTGTGCTTTGGCGCAGATGCGTCAGCCGAGCGGCTTGAGCAGGATCTTGGACCGGCGCCCCTGGTCGTAGACCGAACGCCGCCCTTCGGGCAGGTCGTTCAGGTCACAACCGTCGAAACCACGCTCCCTAAACCAGTGCGAAGTCTGCGTCGTGAGGACGAACAACCCGCGCAAGCCCTGGGCATCACATTGCCGTTCGAGGTACTGCAGGAGCTGATCGCCACGGCCCGACGTCCGGTAGTCCGGATGCACGACCAGACAGGCCAGCTCCGCGATCGAGTCGTCGGGATAGGCGTAGAGCGCGGCGCAAGCAACGACCATCCCGTCACGCTCGATGACGGTGAACCGGTCGAAGTCGTTTTCGAGCATCTGCTGCGAGCGGCGCACCAAGATTCCTTGCCCTTCGAGCGGCTCGATCAGCGCAAGGATGCCGCCAATGTCGCCTTGAGCAGCCGGACGCACCCCTTCAAACGTCTCGGAGGTCACCATCGTGCCGACGCCGTCGCGGGTGAAGAGCTCTCGAAGCAGTGAACCGTCGCTTTGCCGCGCGACCAGATGGGCGCGCGGCACCCCGCCCCGGCACGCCTGAATCGCGGTAGCCAAATGACGCTCGACATCGTGACCGAGGTCGCGGCCCGAGCGGAGTATCTGCTCGGCCTCGTGCGGGGTGAGCTGGGACGGAGGCAGGCCCTCGGCATCGAGCACCCCCTGCCCTTCGAGCAGGCCGATCAACTTGTCGGCACCGAGGGCGGTGGCTGTCGCCGCCGCGACGTCGTGGCTGCTGATGTTGAACGCCTCCCCAGTGGCGGAGTACCCAATCGGGGTGAGCACGACGACGGCGCCATCATCGAGTCGCTGCCGAATCGCCTCGGCGTCCACGCGCCTGGGCTTGCCGGTGTGCTGATAGTCGACGCCATCGACCACGCCGACCGGCTGCGCCATCACGAAGTTGCCCGCGGCCACGCGAAGCCGCGCGCCGGCCATCGGCGAGTTCGGCAGTCCCATGGACAAGAGTGCCTCGAGCTCGACTCTGGCCGCGCCGACGGCCTCTTTCACGCACTGAAGCGCAACGTCGTCGGTCACGCGCAGGTCGCCCTCGAAGCGGGGCTGCTCACCGCGCCGGGCCAACGCCTCGTCGATTTGAGGACGTGCACCGGCCACCAGCACGATGCGCACGCCGAGCGAGTGCAGCAGCGCAACATCACAAAGGAGGGTCCGCAAGTCCTTCGAGACCACGGCCTCGCCGCCAAACATGATCACAAACGTCCGCCCCCGATGCGCGTGAATGTACGGCGCGCTCGCTCGGAAGTGTTGGACGAATGGGTCGACTTTGGGGCTCATGTGGACTCGATGCAGAAGCGTTGGATCAGGTTCGCGTACACTTCGGTGGCACGCTCGATAGCCGCAATGGTGACATATTCGTCGGGCTGATGCGCAACGGCAATATCCCCGGCGCCAAGCACGAGCGTCTGCAGCCCCAATTCCGCGAGAAACGGGGCTTCGGTTCCAAACAGTGCGGACTTGGCTGAACACCCGCACAAGGTCTCGACCGCGCCGGAAAACTCTGTGTCCGTCGGCCCCGCGAACGCGTCCGCGTAGGCGCCGGTCGCCCGCACATCGAACGTCCACGCCCCACCCTGCAGCGCGTTCGCCACGACGTCGCGAAGCTCAGCGACCACGACCGGCCGCTTCATCCCAGGCAGCAAGCGAATGTCGAGGTCGAGCGTGCACTCGTCGCAAATTCGGTTGGGGCTGTCGCCGCCGCTGATGCGTCCGAAGTTGAGCGTCGGCCCCGGGACCTCGAAGTCCTCGTCGCGGTGGCGTTGTCCGATCGTGTCCCGCCACGACTGCAACGCGGCAAGCACCCGCTGCAGCCCCTCGATGGCGTTCACGCCAAGCGCCGGATTGCTGGCATGGCCGGCCTTGCCGCCGACGACGACCTGCACGTAGAACACGCCCTTGTGCTTTCGAATCGGCTGGAGGCCCGTCGGCTCGCCGATGATCGCGTATCGGCCGAGGCGCTCGCCCTTTTCGGCCAGGGCGCGGGCGCCGTCCATCGTGCTCTCTTCGTCGGCGGTGCCGAGGAGCGTGATCGGCTGCCGAAGCTGGCCCGGCTCGAAGCGCGCGATTGCATGAAGCGCGGCAGCGAAGAAGCCTTTCATGTCCGCGGTGCCGAGCCCGTAGAGCTTGCCTGCTCGCTCGGTCAGCACGAACGGGTCGTCGGTCCAGCGCTCGGCGTTGTACGGGACCGTGTCGGTGTGCCCCGAAAGCACGAGGCCGTCGTCGCCTTCGCCCAGTGTGGCGATCAGATTCGCCTTGCCCGACCGTCCGGGAATCCCCTCGATTCGCACCGCGAGCCCGAGCTCGGCGGCCCACTCCGCCACGAGGTCGATGACCCCACGGTTGGATTGGTCGAAACGATCGTCCGGCGAGCTCACGGAGGGCGCGGCGACCAACTCGCGAACCATGTCGATGGCGGGGGGCAGCATCTCCTCAACATAGCGCCGAACCGGACCCGTCAAAATCCGGATTGCAGCTGGGCCCGGAGGGACTAGGTTGGACGAATGAGCGACGATTTTGCGACGCGCGCAATTACCATCATCGAAGAGACCCACCGAGGCGAGCGAGCCTGGGACATCTACAGCCGGCTCCTCAAAGACCGGATCATCTTCCTGGGCACGCCGATCAACGACTTCGTCGCCAACGCGGTTATCGCCCAGCTCCTTTACTTGGAGAGCGAAGACGCGGACAAAGAGATCACGCTCTACATCAACAGCCCGGGCGGCATGGTGTCCTCGGGGCTCGCGATTTACGACACGATGAGCTACGTGCGCTGCCCCGTCTCGACGGTGTGCCTAGGACAGGCTGCGTCGATGGGCGCGTTCCTGTTGGCGGCAGGCACCAATGGCCTGCGCCGCGCGCTGCCTCACAGCCGCGTCATGATTCACCAGCCGCTCGGCGGGTATGAGGGTCAGGCGTCGGACATCGAGATTCACGCCAGAGAGATCCTCCACACCAGGCAGCGGCTGAACGAAATCCTGGCGGGCCACACCGGGCAGGACGTCGAGACGGTCCGTCACGACACCGAGCGCGACAAGTTCCTCTCGGCCCTCGAAGCCAAGGAGTACGGCATCATCGACCAGGTGATCATGCCGCGCAAGGAACAAGGGGTCGCCCCGGCGGCATGAGCGCGCTCGAAGTCTGCCTGGTTCGGCACGGCCAGTCCGTGTCGAACGCCAGCGGCGTCTGGCAAGGTCAGGGGGACTCCCCGCTGAGCGATATCGGGCGGACGCAGGTCGAGGGGCTGAGCCGTGCCCTTCGGGGCGAACGGTATGACCTGGTGCTGAGCTCGGACTTGAGCCGGGCCGCCGACACCGCCAAGGCCGCGGGCGCCGAGATCGAGCACGACCGGGCCTGGCGCGAAATCGACGTGGGCGACTGGGAGGGCCTGACGGCGGAGCAGGTCGCGCTGCGCTTCCCTGAGCAACTCGAGGCCCTCAGGGCTCGCCGGGCCGTCCCCATCGGTGGTGGCGAGAGCTGGCCGGAGGTGTTCCAACGGGCCGATGCGTCGCTGGCCGCCCTTCGCCGGCAGATGCCCGACGGCGGCCGGGCCATCGTCTTCACCCATGGCGGCATCATCGCCGCCCTGCTCTCCGGTCTGCTCGGAGTCCGCGATCGGTTCCCCTGGCCGCTCGGGCGGATGCGGAATACCGGCCGGACGACCCTCCGGTTCGCGGGGGCCCGGCTGGAGCTCGTCGCCCACAACGATGACAGGCACGTCCCCGAAGACCTCCGTCAACAGTACGAGCCCCGCCCCGACCAGGTCCTGCTCCGACTGACGTCCGTGGTTGGCGATAGTGAGACAGTCAATACAGGCACAACGGATTTCAACTCTGCAATCAAATCTGCACGGAAAACGGGTGCAGGTGGGGTCGTGTCGGTATCAGGCACGTCACGACAGATCGCAGACCTTGCCCGGGAGGCGGCGGGTGCTTCAGTCCGTGAATTCCGCTTTGCGGAGCCCGTCGAGGGCCGCTCGAGCGAACTCCTCATCTCAGAGAATCATCAGATGCTGCTCGACTACGGGCTCCCAATCATTCAGATCTGAAAAATCCATTACAAATATGAAAAGTAATTTTCCTCACGTCTGTGCAGCTCAAATACACTTGTAATTCATCTGTAAGGGTTATTCACGACATGTGTCGTTTGTGATCCGCTCCGCATCTGTTCCTACCTCTTCGGTCGATCGGGTGCAATTTAGGTGTTAAACGCGTAGAACTTCAAAAATTTTTCAGATCTGAACGATGTTCATTCCTAGTAATCCGACAATAGCTATGAGATCATTCATGATTCCACGACTTACGAAGTTGGCACGATAGTAGCATAGAGAGAACTCGACATAAGTGCTGCGGTGATGACGTACCCCCACGTCCCCCGTAACGCTGTTAGACCGGTGATTTGGCTTGTTTTCCCCCCACTTCATCCAAATCGCCATCTCTCTAACGGCCCGAAAGCCCCCCCTTTCGGGCCGTTACTTTTTAATTCCAGCGACAGCGAACGCTACTTCACAACCTTGAGATAGGAGGGGCGTTCTCCGGGCTTCGGGGGCGTTGAGGGGCTGGATTCCTTCTCCCCGTCGTCGTCCATCGCGGGTAAAACCCTCAAAGATGGGCGCTCCTCGACCGGCGGTGGAGGTGGCTCTCTGCCTGCTTCGCGCTCGATTTCCTCGGAAATCTCCTGCGGCATCGAGTCGGGCCAGACCATGCCCCGGCCGTCGTCACCGGCAAGCGCGAACACCGCGTCCCACTGTACGTGGCAGGTGAACAGCGAGCGGTTGAACGACAGAGTGCCGAAAATGCCATCCGCATCTACCTGTAAATCACGAATAGGTACGGGCATATCGAAGCCAATCTGCAAAACCAGTTGAGGTTCCGAGCGATATGACTGAGGGACGAGCGCCACGTCCATCCGGGGGTCCAAATGCACGAACACGCTGCCCTGGGCCAGCAGGTACCGGGCAACGTCGAGCTTGGGCGGAAGCGGTTTTTCTTCGGCCACCCTTCAGCATTAGCCGATTCGGGACGCTTTCGCCATCGCCCTAGCCCAGGGCCAGGAGGGTCGTCCCGGCCACCATGAGCACCAGCGCGGCCAGCTTTGGGCTCGTGATGGGCTCCCCGAAGAAGAGCCTGCCGAACGCCACGCTGCCAAGTACCCCGAAGGCCCTTTTGAGGGTCTCGAGCAGCGCCACCCAGAGCCACTGGAGGGCCATCATCTGTAGGGCCAAGGCGGCTACGGCAGTTCCGATCAACCCTGCGAGCAGGCCCTTGGGCGCCGCAAGGACCTCCCGGAGCTCGCCCTGCTTCCCCCGCGAGAGGATCCAGGAAACCAGAATCAGGGCGCTCCCGGTCGACAGAAGGAAGGAGTGGGAAGCCGGGGATGCGTGCGCGAGGGCCCGCTTGTCGAGGGCTGTCGAGAACGCCCAGAGGACCGCGACCGCGATCATGAAGGGAGCGCCCTTCTCGTGCAAAACCGAGCGCCACCACGAATCCGACAAATCACTATTGAGGACCAGGGCACCGACGACGACGAGCAGGATGCCCGCCCAATGCATCGGGCTAGGCACCTCCCCGAGCAGCGGAATCGCCACCAGCGCGCCAAACACCGGGGTGAGCGATAGGAACGGAACGGTTCGACTCAACGGTGACAGTTGCACCGAGCGCATGAAGAGCACGTTGGCCAGCGCATTCATCGCCATCGAGGCAACGGCGGGTGGCCAGTACCGCGCATCGCTGATCCAGCTCTGATCGAGCACTGCCCAGGCGCCGAGGAACGGCATCTGCCCGAGCAGCAGAAACACCGCAAGCGCCGTCGGCGAAGCCTTCCCGGCAAGCGCCTTGCGAACCACATCGAGCCCTGCCCAACACAGAGCCGCCGCAACACCGAGTGCAAAACCCATCATAACGCTACAAGCCGCCGCACCGTATCAGCCCGGACCAGCGAGCCCAACCAAATCGGGGGTTTTCAGCCGATGTTGCGTTGGTCCCGGCGTGCCCGCGTGTCGCGTCTTGGGGAGGCTCAGAGCGAGCCTCTCGTCGAGAAAACTACATCAATGGGGCGAGCAGCGCGCGGTCGAAGTAGACCTCGTTGCGCTTGATCAGCTCGCCTTCGACGATGATCAAATCCATCCAGTGGGCCTCAACTTCGCGGTCGCCCGTCTTTCTGCGGAGCGTCGCGCGCCACAGCGCGGCGCAGCCGTTTCCGTCCTCAAACAGCCGTGCTTCCTTGAGGTACCAGTTCATATCCCACTGTTCGTAGAGCTTAGTGAGATAACGGCGCATTGCTTCAGCGCCTTGAATGGGCCCTTGGGTGTTCGGGTCTACATAGGTGAGGTCGTTGGTGTAGCAAGCCAAAACGTCGTCAATGTCCTGACGGCTCCACGCTTGCAGGGCGTGGTCGGCTAGCCGGTGCATCGTACTTTGGTCCATGGGTCCTCCGGAGTCAGCAGATACGTCGTGGACTTAGGTTGCCACGAATACTGGTTGATCAACCCTGCGACT
>CAXMRM010000161.1:0-8781 GCA_964196015.1 uncultured Myxococcota bacterium | reverse complement strand
CCCCGACGCCCAGGAAAAGCGACGACACGATGAGTCCCTGCCGATACTGCAGCACGCGGGAGTCCGCCACTCCGCGCCGCGGGGCTGTGCCTCCTCGGAACTCCGTCGACCGCACAATCGCGGATCTTTTCACGCTAGGGGTCAACCTAACCTACCCCTATGCTTCCGTTGCTCTACGCCCTTTTCGCAACCGCCCTGCTCGAGGCCTGCCGACGCCCTCTCAAGCCGTCCGCCCTCTTGCCCCACGGCGACGTTCCACCTGATTCACCCGTCGCACTCGCACGCCTACCGCCGCCAAAAGCGGGTTCCCACCCCTCTTGCACCGACCCCCTACCCGACATTTCAATCTTGGAGAGCTACCCGACGCGTGAGTTTGGTTTTGACATCAGTGCGCCGAAGGAGCTAAGACAGCCTACCGACGTCGGGCCAAACGCGGCAAGCAAGGCCGACTCGCGCTGTGATTCGGTTCTTCCTTCAAGCCGGTCCTCGAGCCAGCCTGCCCCTGTTCGCTCGCCGCCAAGGTCGGTCGGATCTTTCTCGATCTTTCTTTTGGGCTCAGCGCCCGTTCGGATCCTCGGAGCGACGGGGGATCCGGGTGTTGACGCTCGCGCCGAGCTCTCCGCGCACGACTGGACGCCCGCTGACCGAAGCCTCGACGTCGAATGCCATCACTCCGTTCTGCTCGAGCGTCCACTCGGCACGATAGTCCAGCCGGCAGCCCGGCAGCACGGGTTCGAGAAATCTTACGTCGATGCGACTGGCCAGCCCGACGATCGGGGAGCGCGACACCTCTTGGAGCAGGGCCAGGCCTTCTTCCGATGGAGTGGCGCCCGGCCGAAGCGAGTAGACCGCGTCGAGTGCATCGAGGGTCCGGAGCCCGAGACCCGCATCCTGGCGCGCCGCGCCCGCGCTCTGGATCGCATCGAGCGCGGCCAGAAGCTGCGCCGTCTGTCCGAGGCCCTCGACGACGTAGACCCCGGGCCACAAGGACCAATCGGGGAAATGTCCGTCGAACACGGGATGGCTCACCGAGATTTGAAACGCCGCTTCGATGGAGCGGGCCTCTCCCAACCGGTAGCGCTTGATCCGATCGACAAACAGAAAGGGCCTCCTGTGCTGTAGGAGACGCTGGACGACGTTCGCGCCGAGACCGCGATGCTCCTCGCTCGTTCGTGTCATGCCAACTCCTTGACGATCGTCTGCAACTCTCGAAGAGAAGAGGTGCCGTGAATTCGCGCTTCGGTGTACTCGTCAAAGTGCTGTCTGACGATGTGCTGCAGTACGCGATGAGGACCCAAGACGACCAGCTCCGTCGCGCCTTCCCCGAGGAGGCATTCGATGGCGCCGTGAAGATTCATGGGTCGGGTGAGCTGGGAAAGCAGTAGCTCGCCGGCTTGTTTCGCGCCCGCGGCACCGCGCTCAGCAGTCTCGTTGCTCACCCACGTGGTCGTTCCGTGCGCATCCTCGATGACCGACTCGACGACGGGTCGGAGCTCGGCGGCGGCGGGCTCGATGAGTGGGGAATGCCACGGCCCAGAAACTGGGAGCGGAGAGACTCCGTCCAGCGAAGCGGCGGCTCGCAACGCAGCGCGGTCGGCTGCAACCAAATACGCGTCGCCGGTGATCTGTCCGGCGTCGAAGATGGCGCCGGCCTTCGCAGCGTGCTCGACGACCTCTCTCGCCTGCGCTTTGAAGCCACGGACCATTGCCATCCCACCGGGCCTAGCGCGCGCCGCCTCCGCCATCGCCCGTCCGCGCATCGCCGAGAGATAGCCGGCATCCTCGAAGCTCAGATGTCCGGCGAGTGCGAGCGCTCCGACCTCCCCGGCCGAGTGACCTAGCGCGATTGACGGCTCGATCCCCTCATCGCGGAGGAACAACGCTGCGCTCAAAGCAACTGCGGTGAGCGCGGGCTGAAGGTACTCCGTGCGCAACAGGGATCGACCACCGGCCTCCGAAAGCTGAAGCAGGTCCTTGCCCGCTGCTTCGCTTGCCCGTTCCCAAAGCGCCGCCGCCGGAGCGTAGGATCGGGCAAGCTCGAGCCCCATACCCGGATGCTCGGCCCCCTGCCCCGCGACGAGCCACCCGATCATGCGGTCATTCCCCCGTCGACGGCAATTGTTTGCCCCGTGATATAGCTGGCCTCGTCGGAAGCGAGGAAGGTCACGACGCTGGCAAGCTCTTCGGACCGCCCGGCCCGGCCCATCGGCAGCAACTGGAGCCGGGCCTCTCGCACGCGGTGATCCATGCGCTGTGCCATACCCGCATCGAAAATTCCCGGAGCTACCGCGTTCACGCGGATTCCGCGTCCCGAGAGCTCGCGAGCAAGCGTCCGCGTCAACGCGATGATTCCCCCCTTCGAGGCAGAGTAGCTCGCTTGTCCAGGGCTTCCATGGATGGCTGCCACGGAGGCGACGTTGACGACGACCCCCTTTCCGGACCTCATCATGCCGGGAAGCGCGGCGCGGATGCATGCCATGGTGCCGCCTAGATTGATCGCGATGACCTCTGCGTCATCGGCATCGGATTGAAGGAAGAAGAACTGGTCGCGGACGGTTGCCGCGTTGTTCACCAACACGTCGATCGCCGGCAAGCCCGAGATCGCCGCGCGGACCGAGTCTGCATCTGCGAGGTCGAGCGCGATCGGCGTGGCCTCGACGCCGAATGCGACGCATCGAGCGGCGCAATCCTCGGCCTCTTGGCGCCGGTTCCGATAGCCGATGAAGACCGAAGCCCCCTCGCTCGCAAAACGCAGCGCGATGTCGCGCCCCAGGCCGCGCGATGAGCCGGTGACCAAGACCCGCTGTTCCGCGAACCTCCTCATGGAAGTGACCCCAGCCACAAGGGAGGATCGCTCGTCTGGTCGCGCGTGGCGTAGGTGTGCTGGTGCGGGTCGATGAGAAGACTCCGGTTGAAGAGGAGCGGGCTCGAGACCGTGCGAATGGGTCGATCAGCGTTCGGTGTGGGCACGAAGAACGCATCGATTCCGGGGTGGGCGACCGAAAGGTCGAGGAGCGCCATCCCCGCGACACCTCCAATCCCGGGCGAAAAGGCGGCGGCGGTCACCTGGCCCACCGGGCCGTCGGCGTCGCGGATCGGATCGCCGGTCTTGACCCCTTCTCGCGCAACGAAGTGGGTGAGGCGACGGGCCATACCTTTCGCTCTTCGCTCTTCGATTGCCGTGGCGCCCGGAAAGCTCTTGCGCGCCGAGACGCGCCATTGCAGCTGTAGTTCGAGAGGGGTGAGTCCCTCGGCCGAGGCGTGCCGGACGGAAAAGAACCCGTTCTCGAGGGCGCACAGATCCAGCGTCTCCAAAGAGACCTCGCCACCGCCCAAGGCGCTAACGTGCTCGAGTAACGCCTCCCACGCGCGTCCCACTTGGTCGCTGCGAATCGCGAGATCGTAGCCGTACTCGCCGGTTTTGCCACCGCGGAAGCAGGTTCCCCGATCGAAGTGGTAGAAGCTCAGGTAGGGAAGGCCGATGACGTCGGGCGTTAGCCACTTGCTCAGCGCCTCCCAGGCGTAGGGTCCATTCACGGAGATCAGCTCGTACGCCGGTCGAAGGTCTTCGAGCTCGATCGCGAGCTCGGGATCGGCGTACTGGGCTAGGCATGCTGAAAGCGCCTCGGTCGTGATCCCTTCGAACATCAGAATACAGGCGTCGTCGTCCGGACAGACGTACACATCCGCGACGGGCTGACCCTGCTCGCCGAGGATCAAGGTCTGGAGCATCCGTCCATCCCGAACCCAAAGGTCGCCGGAGCAAATCGCGTCGACCGCCTCGGTCGCGTCACCGCCGCTCACTCGGACGATCCCCACGTGATCCATGCGGCTCAGCGCGGCCCCGTGCCGTACCGACCGGTACTCGTCCTCAAGGCTCATCGCCGAGCTCCATGATCGCGTCGACGATGGTGTTGACCGTGCGCAACTTCGCGGAAACCCATGGGGAGCCCGCGAGCGTCAATCCAAACACGGCGTCGAGCTGCACCACGAGCTCGACCGCGTCGACGGAGTCCATCCCGAGACCCGTTCCGAAGAGAGGCACGTCGGGGTCGATGGATTCGGGCTCGATCCGCAGCTTCATGGCGTCGCGCAGCATGCGCCGAACACCATCGAGGACCGCTACTCGCGATGAGACGTAGTCCGACAAGTCAGTCGTCATGGGCCACCTCGGTCGAAGTAAGTATCATCGCGACGCTGGCGGTCGTGCCTGTGCTCGCGACGATGGCGCTTTTCGCTTTCCCCCGTCGCAGTGCACCGAGAGCATGGGCAAGCGCAAAGGAAGATGACGTTGCAGGCATGCCGCCAAAGGGGTTCCGTCGCTCGACGAACAGCTCCACCGGTTCCGACGAGCCGCACCTGCGGCGCGCCTCGGCAATCGCCTCGTCGAGTTGCTCCGGTCCGGCAAGCCCGATGCCGGCCACCTCGACCGCGGTGGGTTCCGTACAGAGCACCAGCGCGCAGGCGGCATCGGCAAGCGCGCCTTCGGGTGAGCGCTCCGATCTCACATCGACGGCCGCTGCGATCATGTGGTCCGAATCGCGGCGGTGAGCCAGCATCCACGCCGACATCACGGCAGCCATGAGGCCACTGCCCTCGCCGATGGTGACCGTGCTCTGCGGACCACGGATGTTGAGGGCCTTGGCGCAAGCACCCTGCGCAGCGCTCGGGAGCACTTGCGCAAACGCCGTCGTGTCGGGCTTAGCGAGGCCCCGCCGCTCGAGGCTCGTGTGAAATCGATAGAGGCTATCGGGAGAGGCACGGAGAACGCCTGCGATCAACCCGGTGCGTGCGCGCGTCTTTCCTTTGAGCTGTACACCCGCGTCCGCGAGCGCTCTCGAAACGACCGTCGTGAGAAGCTCCGAGGCTCGGTCGATTCCACGAAGATCCACCCTCGGGAGCTCCGCGGCCAAATCGACCTGGAGGTCGCCTTCCGACGGCGGCGACTCGGCTGCATAGATCGAAGCGAGCTCCTCGATGCAGCTCACGCCGGCGCACAGGGCAGCGGCCCCGCTCACGAAGACCCGTCTTCGGTCGCCGTTGGACGCAGTCGCAGGCTTGGCTTTTCCAAACACGAGCGCGCAGTTGCTGCCCCCGAACGCCGAGTTGCTGGAGAGCGCAAGCTCATAGACCAGTGGCTTGGGCTGCTTCGAGCCGACGGGGCGCGGCGGACCTCCGGGCCGCGCTTCTTCGAAGCCAGCCGTGGTCGGCGCGAGGCCGGCGCGCATGCACTCGAGCGTGCTGATCACTTCGAGCACTCCGGCCGCGCTCTGTGCGTGACCGAGGTGCCCTTTGCTCGAGCTCAAGGGTAACGAGCCGCCGAGATCGGAACCGAACACCGATTGAACGGCGCACCATTCGGCGGTGTCGTTGGCCACCGTGCCGGTCCCGTGCGCGTTGAAGTAGCCAATCTCGGCCTCGGACGCCCCGGCGTCATCGAGAGCGCCACGAATCGCGGCCGCGACGCCACGACCGCGTGGCTCGGGAGAGGTCTCATGGTACGCATCGCCCGAGAGCCCATAGCCTCGAAGCCGCGCGTGGGTGACGGCATCGCGAAGACCGCCTCGTTCGATCACCACGAAGCCCGCACCCTCGCCGAGCGTGGTTCCCATCTGCCGGCCAAATGGAGTACACGGCCTCTTGCTCAGGACGCCAAGGGCATGAAAGCCTGCGAAGAGCGCAGGGGTCAACACGTCGATGCCTCCTGCAAGAACGACATCGGCGAAGCCTTCACGAATGAGGTCCGCGCCGAAGCCGATCGCCTGAGTGGAAGACGTGCATGCCGTAGAGACCGTGATCGCGGGACCCGAAATGCGAAGCTCTTTGGCGAGGTTATGCGCGAGCCTCTCAGTGGTGTGATCTCCAAAGAGGCTCGCCCCCAAGGTCAATGCGGCCCGCATCGATCGAAGGGCCTCGAGTTCGAGTCGGGCGTGCGCGAGTGCATCGCAAAGCGCAAGCATTCCGAACTCGTGAGAGAGCAAGGCCGGGTCGCGGTCGTCCGACTCGTAGCCCGCAACCATCGCGCCTACGTGGGTCGTGAAAGGGGAGGTGTCGAAGCGACGGACGGTCGCGATTCCGCTCTCGCCTCGGAGCAGCGCGGCGCAGAATCGATCACGCCCGACGCCGAGCGCGCTCGCGACGCCCCAGCCAGTGATGTGCGGTGACTCGCTCACTGACCGTCGGTGGACTTCAACCGTGCCCGCTCCTCCTCAAGCTGCCTACGGCGACGGGCACGGGCAGATACGACGAAGAGCGCGATCAACAGCAGGAAGCCGCCAATGCACATGACAACGGCGCCGCCTATCCCTCCCGTCACGCCAAAAGCGATGCCCCCGGCGAGCAAGAGCCCGCCTCCGGCCCCGGCAAGCCCTCTCGACGCCCGCGTCAAACTCTCCTCATTCCGCGCGAGCTCTGCGATACGCCGAGCCCTCTTGAGGTCCTGTTCTGCCTGTGCCGATTGCTTCTCAGACCCCGAGTCCGCCTCAGCGGCTTCGCCCTCTTCGGTCTCGGCCTGTGAAGGGTCGACGAAAGCTTCCGGGTGCCAGCGCTCGACCGCGCTAGTAGGTTCTTGATATGCGGCCAACATCCGCCTCGAAGCCAAGCTGACCTCGAAGCTCGTGTCGCTCGGCGTGCGCGCCTCGTTGCGCTCCGCGTAACGTGTGACCTGATCGGTCAGGTCGGCGATCACCTCCTCGGTGGACTGCATCCGGAGCCGCGATGACAACTGGCGGGACGCCCGGCGAAGGCGCAGGCGGCCGCGGATCCCCAGCCCGTGGCTCGCTCCGCCCTGGTCGAGAACGGAGGCCATGTCCATGAGTATATCGGGGTCCTCCCGCACCTCTCGATCGATCTGCTTCTTGATCTCGTCGTCGGCCGTCCCGATGATGAAGTAGGCATCCGCCACGGCCTGATCCAACACCGGCGACATCGCGGCGATGTCGGACTGAACCTCTTCGCTCTCGCGGAGGTTCTCCGGGAGGCCATTGATGAGCTCAGAGTAGACGAGTGCTTGATACGTCGTCGACAAGTACTCGTTGATGTCCGCGGTGAGCGCCTCGTGAATGTCCTCGCTGAGAAGGCCCTGACGCTTCGCTTCCGCAACGTAGTCCTTCTTGCTCAAAGGCTCGACCGCAGTTTTGATGTAACGTACCTCGAGCGCCGGTGAATCAGCCGCCCGAGGGACCGTCTGGCAGGATTCATATCCCACCGTGGCGCTGGTAGCAGCAACACCGCCCACGGCAAACGCAGTGAGCCATTCTCTTCTGGGCAGAGTGCGATTCGACGAGGTGGGTTCAGCTTCGCTCTGTTTCTTTGTGCCTGACATCGGAACCCCTCCTCGTGTTCGCGATGAGGATAGTGCAGAACGCGACGGTCAGACAACCACCAAAAAGGCTTCGTGCGCGCAGCGGCACGTTCAATGCCTGCATTCCAACGAATGACTGCATGCGTTGAGTAACAAGCGTATCGCCGTGCAAAAATTTCGCCGAACTGGCGGATAGCCAAATCAAACGCCGCCGTTCGAAAGTCGAAATAACGAGGTCGTCTTTGCGTCGGTCAGGGGTGAAGGGGCGACGCGTGATGGGGTCACGGTGTCCGGGGAGGACGTGGAGTCGAACCAAGAGCGTGCGCGCCCGGAATGGCTCACGGATTACAGTCTGCACATGCACTTCATCAGTGTCCTCGGTTCGCTTCCCGGCGATGATGCCGACCCCGTCGAGCTCTCCGAATCGGACGCGCTGATGGATTCGCTCTCGCCTGGTGTGCGGGCGAGCTACGAAGGCAGGCTTCTCGAGCGCGAGCATGCTCGGACGAGCGAGCGTCTGCGGGAAGAGGCTCCCGTAGCCGAATCACGAACTTGATTGACATTCACGTAACGGCCTCACCATTCTCATGTGAACACATCGCAAATCTATTTGACGCACACGCTGCACTCCCGTCGCCGATCTCCGAGCAGACGCAAGACTTGCGCGTCACCGTATCGGGTTCCCCAGCAAAAACCAGGCTTCCATCTGGCACGCCTGATGCGGCTAGGTAACCGCACGTAGGGCGCACTGCGCCACAACCGGGGAGGTTGTCATGCGTTACCTGGTTGGCTTTGTGTTCGTGCTGGCGCTGGGCGTCATAGGCTGCAGCGAGACATCGGGCACGGGTGGTGGTGGTGGCTCTGCTGGTATGGGTGGTGACGGCGGCATGGGCGGCGACGGTGGAACCGGCGGCATGCCCGAATGCCAGAGTCCCGAGGATTGTGACGACGGCGAGGAATGCACGACCGATGCCTGCACAGGCGGAGTGTGCGAGTACATGGCAGTTGCTGACGAAACTCCGTGCGACGAAAGCAACGAGTGTAGTGTGGGCGTGTGCGCCAGCGGAGCCTGCGACTCGACACCGGTTGCAGACGGTACGACATGCGGCGATGGAGCGGGCACGTGTTGTAGCGGTACCTGCATCCCGGAGATCCTCCCGGTACTCGACGGGGCAAACGGCATCCAGGCCAGCGTGTTCCAGGCCAGTTGCGCCTTCAGCAGCTGCCACGGATCAAACGGGGTACCCCAAGCCGGGCTCGAGCTGAGCTCGGCTTTCGTCTCGGCGGCCAATCTGATCGATGTTGACTCTACGCAGGTCGACAAGCTCCGGGTTGCTCCTGGTGACCCCGACGCCTCGTACCTGCTGGACAAGTTGCTCGGCCGAAACCTCGCTCCCGGCACCCTCCAGCAGCCCCCGTTGGGAGGCCCCCTTTGTGATCCCAAGATCCAAGCCGTCGAGGAATGGATCGCAGCGGGA
>CAXMRM010000160.1:0-6044 GCA_964196015.1 uncultured Myxococcota bacterium | reverse complement strand
CGAGCAGCTCCCCGCCGCGGAGCTTCTGAAAATCATGCAGACGAATGAGACCGGGATGTTCTCGTTCCTGAGCGATCGAAACAAGTTCAGCCGCGCGGCCTTCGACGAAGACCTGACCCGAGTCCAGGCCTGGTACTATGACAAGGGCTACTTGATGATGCGTCCGGGGCGCCCGACGGTCGAGCTCACGGCCGACCGCGCCTACGTCGACATCACGATTCCGGTCGAGGAAGGCCCACGCTTCCGGATTCGCGAGTTCAACATCATGGAGACGGACGGCGCCGGAAACGAAGTGGAGACTCTCGCGCCCAAGGCCCAGCGCCGCAAGATGGTCAAGCTCAAGTCCGGCGACTGGTTCAGCCGCACCAAGATCGCCGAAGGCATCGAGGGGATCACCCGAACCTACCGCGACTCCGGTTACGCCCTCGTAGAGATGGTTCCTGGCACCGACCTCGACGAGGTCAACCACTTGGTCGATGTGACCATCAACATCCTTCGAGGACCGCTGGTTTACATCGAGCGCATCCACGTGCGCGGCAACACCAAGACCCGCGACGCCGTCATCCGGCGAGAGTTTCGGCTCAGTGAGGGCGACCTTTACAGCCAGAGCAAGCTCGAAGATGGACGTGCGCTGGTGACTCAGCTCGGCTACTTCGAGCGGGTCGACGTCTCCGAGGAGGAGGGCACCGCGCGCGACCAGATGGTGATCAACGTCGAAGTCGCCGAGAAGCCGACCGGGACCTTCCAGGTCGGCGCAGGCTTCTCATCGCTGGAAAGCTTCATCGTCACCGCGCAGGTCCAGCAACAGAACCTCTTCGGCCGCGGCCAAACGCTGGGCTTGAACCTCCAACTCTCAGGCATCCGGCAACAGATCGACCTGAACTTCGTCGAGCCTTGGTTCCTCGGGTCCGAATGGAGTCTCGGCTTCGGTCTGTTCAAGCGCATCAGAGACTTCCGAGACTTTCGGCAGGACTCGACGGGCGCGAGCGTCACGACGGGTCACCCTCTGTTCAATCCACGTTTCCGAATCTTCCTTCGGTACGAGTTCGAGAATGTGGTCATCTCCCAGCCGCGAGGAAACCTCCTCGGCGTCGGCGGCCAGCTTCAGAACACGTTCTCCAACATCTTCATCGCGAACGCGTTCCGCGACGGCATCACCAGCTCGCTCAGGTTCACCATCAACTGGGACAGCCGCGACAACCGGCTGACGACGACGGCTGGCATCTTCGCCAACTACGCGGTCCAAGTTGCCGATCAGTACCTCGGCTCCGACAACACGTTCGTGCGGCAAACCGCATTCGCACGCTTCTACAAGAAGGCGTTCGGCCCCGTGATCTTCAAGGTCAACACCGAGGTCGGACTGATCACATCACGCAAGCTGCTGCCCGTCTTCGAGCGCTTCTACCTCGGCGGCATCTTCACAATTCGAGGCTACCGTTTGCAATCGGTCGGCCCGCAAGCCGGTGTCGCATCGGCGGGCGATCCGAACCTTCCGATCATCCCCGAGGGCCGCCCCATCGGTGGAGACTTCCAGGCCTTCTACAACATCGAGCTCGAGTTCCCGATCATCGACGCGGTCGGGATCCGAGGCGTCATCTTCACCGACGGCGGCAATGCGTGGAATCTCTTCGCGTTCCGGGATCAGTTTGGGAACTGCCAAGCGCCACTCTCACCCGAAGCCGACCGGTCGTCCGCGCCCTGTGGGATTAACGCCTTCCTCCGATATTCGGTAGGCTTTGGTCTGCGCTGGTTCTCCCCGCTCGGACCGCTCCGCTTCGAGTGGGGCATTCCCATCAATCGGCGACCTCAAGACAGCCCGGTGCGGTTCGAGTTCACCATCGGTCAGTCGTTCTGACCGAATGAAACGCGGCGATCGAGCGTATAACGCCTGCGGCTTGACCTAATCGCGGCAAACGGCTAGCTAGGCCGGGCCTGAAAGGATGCTCTAATGCGCTTGTCCAGAATCGTTATTTTCACTTTGGCGACCGTAGTTTTGGTCGGAGCCGCGTCCACTGTCGACGCGCAGGTCAAGATCGGCGTGGTCGACCTCCAGCGCGCCATCAACGAAACCGAAGACGGCCGGCAAGCCAAGCGGCGACTCAAGAAGGTCTTCGACGAGCGCCAGCAGTCGCTCAACGCGGCGCAGGAAAGCCTCAAATCTCAAAAAGAGAGCCTCGAGCGGCAACAAGACGTCCTCAGCAAGGACGCGCTCAAGAAGAAGGTCGATAAGTACCAGGCGGACTTGATGGCGCTGCAAAACGAGTACGTGCAGTACCAGCAGGAGCTCTCCACCAAGGAGGGCGAGCTAACTCAGAAGATCCTCCAGAAGATGCAGGAGATCCTCCGCCGCATCGGGCAGACCGAAGGCTATACGATGATTATCGAAGCCAACGAAGGCGGCGTCGTCTGGGTGCCCTCCAACCTCGATCTCACCGACGTGCTCATCCAGCGCTACAACAAGCAGGCGAAAAAGGCTGGCGGCAGCGGTGGGAAGAAGCCGAAGTAATCACACATTCGTGGCCCAATCCGGCGTTTCCAGCTACAAAAGCGCATGGTCAGGTTCTGGGCGCTAGCCGTCATAGCGCTGACGATGCTCGGCGTCGCGGCGCAGGTGATCGCGGAAGAGGCGCCCCCAGGCAAGGTGGAGCCTGCCGCCGAAGAACCGGTCCTAGGCCGCGTCTATCACGTCGATGAGTACACGCGGGCGGCGATTCTCCGCTACCCGGGCCTGAAGGCCGCCGACGCCGACATCGACGCGGCGCAAGCGCGCCTCAACGAAGCGAGGCTCTCGCCGTTCTTTCAGTTCGAGGGACAGGCGAGGTTCTTCATGGCACCGGGGGCCCGGGGAACGCCGACCTTCAGCCCGGACAGCCAGGTCCCTTTTAGCAACCGCTGGGGCCCCGGCGGTGAAATCGGTATCGAGGGCGGCATCCCGATTTACACGTTCGGCAAGTACCGCGCTGGCAAGAAGGCCGCGGCCGCGGGTATCACCGCAGCGGAGTACGAGCGAGACCGCACGGTAGCGCGCGTCGTGTTCGACGTGCGCCGCGCCTACTTCGGCACGCAGCTTTCACTCGACCTGCAGGCGATGATCTCGGAGGGCAAGAACAAGCTCCGAAACGCCGTCGACAAGCTCGATGCGCGACTCCAAGCCGATGACCCTCGCGTGAAGCAGACCGACTACTGGCGGCTCCTCTCGGCCCTGTCGGAAATCGAGTCGCGCGAGTCGGAAGCGTTGCGACTCGAAGCGTCGGCCCGGGCCGCCCTCGAGATCCTATCAGGGCTCAAGCCCGCCATCGTTCCCGAATGCCCTCTCGGGGCGGTGCAGAGCGAGGTCATCGAGCTCGGGGAGCACATCGAACGAGCCATCGAGAATCGCCCGGAGCTGCACCAGCTCGCAGCGGCTCGCTCTGCGAAGGACGCGAACCTCACCGTCAAGCGAGCCGGCTACCTCCCCGACATCATCCTCGCCCTGCGTGCGACCTTCGCCAGAACTCCCGTCATTACCGACATCAACAACCCGTTCATCATCGACCGAGGCAACTTCGCGGGCGCGTTTGCCGGCCTGATCGCCAAATGGAAACTCGACTTCGCGGGAACCAATGCCCGGGTCAAAGCCGCCAAAGCCGAGATCGAATCGTTGAAGGCCAAGACCGAAGAAGCAGAGCAAGGCATCGAGATCGAAGTGACCACCCTGTTCGAGAGTCTTCAGGACGCCAAGCGACGGCTCGGGAGCTGGACGCGTTCCGAGAAAGAAACCCGCAAGTGGTTTGTATCGGCGGGCCAGGGTTACGAAGTCGGAACCACCGGGGCCAGACAGCTGGTCGACGCGATCGAAGCATATTTCAGCGCCCGTTCGAAGCGTCTCATGGCTACAGCGGAGTACAACCTCGCCATCGCGGGGCTCGAAAAAGCGACGAATATGCCTCTCGTTTCGGAAAAGGGCTGGCGCCCGTCGGACTGCGAGGAATAAACCTTCCGCTATCCTCGTCTACAGGGAACATATGGCTCGTTTATCAATAGTTTCAGGTCTCTTCGTTGCTTTTGTGTTGCTCGCCGCTCCCGTTTCCGCCGAAGCAACGCCAGCCGGCACCGCCGAAGTCGGGATCACCGCGGCCGAAGCGGCGAAGGCAGAGGAGTTCATCCGCACGAAGCACAACAAGGTGCGGCGAGTGTTGCGCAAGCCGGACACGCCGCAGCGCGCCAAGGATCTCACCAAGCTCCTGGGCGAGTTCCTCGACTACGAGCGCCTCACCAGGCTTTCCCTCGACAAGGAGTGGGACAAGCGCTCCCCACGCGAGCGCGAACGGTTCGTGAGCCTCCTCCGCCAGCTCGTCGAGCGTCAGTACCAACGCAACATGGAGTCGACGCTCAAGTACAAGGTGAAGTGGGTCGGCACCGAGCCAATCGAAACCGGTGTCAAAGTGAACTCGTCGGCCCGCTCGGTCAAAAAGAAGCGTCAACCCCCCGTCGCGATCGACTACAGCATGAGCCCCGCTGGCAACGAGTGGAAGGTCTTCGACATCTTCACGGACGAGGTGAGCTTGGTGAAGAACTACAAGCGCCAGTTCCGCAGAGTGATCAATGACGAAGGCTGGGACGGCTTGATCGATCGAATGGAAAAGAAGCTGCACGGCGACGACGAACTGCTGTAAGGAAAAGGGGTGAGACCCCTTGCGGCGGTCCCAACTTCCACCAGGTCGACTGCCGCTGCCACTGCCACCCCGTAAAGCCGATGCTACGCATCGTCCACGGGGCTGCGCTGCCCCTGGCGCTGTTCCCGGCATCGACTTCTACGCAGGAGGACGGCTCGTGATGGGCAGCACAGCGATTGGGTCGAGCCTAGCCGTAGGTCGTCTTAGGGAATTGGGGGCGAGTGGGTCCCAATCGCGAGCACGCCCATCGCGAGCCGTCCTCCTGTGGCCCAGTCGGGCAACACAGTTGCTGGCAAGTTCACGTTCACGGTTAATAAAATGCGTCCGCCCGGCGTCGGCCCCCCCAGGCCGCGCCGTTCGGACGACTCCCCTTTTGTGTCAGACCCTCTTACGCAATCCTGCAACGTCTCTGATGACGACGCGGCGATGATCGGTTGTGATCACGCCTGCCCTTTTGAAGGCGCCGAGCACCAGTGTGACGGTTTCCCGAGTCGAGCCTACGTAGCTCGCTATCTCCTGATGGGTGAACTTGACACCCACCAGGATCCCCCGTGAATCGGGAATCCCGTGTCGTGAGGACGCATCGAGAAGAAATTCTGCAACACGCGATTCTACGCTCCGCGTGAGCAGGGCATCGATTCGCTGTTCTGCAAGCAGGCGGCGTTCCCCCATTAATCGATGCATCGCGGAAGCGAACTGCAACTCCTCGCTCATCACCATGCGGATGAGGCGAGGCGGAATGCGCAGCGCTTCCACGTAATCTAAGACCACCGTTTCGAGACGCGCCTCCGGATCGACCAGCGACATTTCGCCGACGAGATCCCCTGGGCCGTAATAGCCGAGCGTCAATTCTCGTTCCGGTGTGCGGCGCACGCGCCGAACGCGACCGCTTCCGATCACGAAGATCGCGGGGTCGCTGGGCATGCACAGGGATTCGCGACGATCGGCATCGACCAGCGCGCTCCCGTTCAGGATGCGCTCCCGGAGCTCCGCGGTCAGCGCTTCGAAAATCCTGCAGCGATCGAGAATCCTGGACCGGCGTTCTTCTGTCGTGCGCAGTCGTCGCGCGCCGGAGCCGTTTTGCAGTGCAGGAGCGTTGGAATCCATCATTACAGCCTTAACGGCATGGTGCATGAATACAGGATTACCGTCAAGACGCATTTTCACAAAATCACGCAAAGGCGTATTTTTTCGTTCGTATTGACCAAAAGGGCCTCCTTCGCTAGTGTCGCCGCATTCGGAAGGGGGTCGCTCCGGGTCGAGGGCCGACATTATAAATATGCGACTTTACTCAGGAAAAATTGGCCCGATTGTCGATGACCTCGTGCGGGAGCTCACCGCCCAGGAAGACATCGAAGTCGAGGATGTGGCCGAAGTCAGGCTGGATCT
>CAXMRM010000159.1:0-3858 GCA_964196015.1 uncultured Myxococcota bacterium | reverse complement strand
CTCAAAGGGGAGTGGCAGGGTGCCCGGTCTTCGGCGCTGTCTCGACAGTGGCGCGTCATCTACGCTGTTCGCGGCGATGACCTCACCGTGTGCGTGTTGGAGGTGAATCCTCATGACTACCGGAAGAAAAACTAGAGCTGCCCTGAAGGGCCACTTCGTCCCCGCGAGGACGCGGCGACGGCTCTCGGTGGGGCAGTCGGTGCGCATCGCCCGTGAGTTCAATGAGATGAGCCAGAACGAGCTCGCTGAACGAACCGGCATTGCTCAGTCGACGATCTCGGCAATCGAGACCAACCGGATCAAGCTGGGTGCCGAGCGGGCCAAGACGCTTGCGCGCTCGCTCCACGTGCATCCGGCGGTGTTGTTGTTTCCTGGGTGGCGGACCGAGGACGAGAGCGCGGCGCAGTAGGTCGCGGCCGGGCTGCGACGACGAGCGAGGTCATTCACGTCACTACCCCAGGAAACGCCAAGGCGCCGTGGGGGATGTCACGCAACGATGGGGCTGACTGACGCGATGAGCTCGGATACTCTCCGTCCAATGACAACCAAACAAGTACTGCTCTGCGTTGCCTCTATTGTGTTCCTCGTGTGCTCCGGGTGCTCCAAGCAGGCTGGGCCGACCACTGCCGCCCAGCCCGCTGCACAGGTGGCTGAGACGGTATATCGCAACGGGAAGATCTATACCGTCGATGAAGCTCGACCCTGGGTTGAGGCGGTAGCGATCAAGGATGGGAAGCTGATCGCCGTCGGATCGAACGATGATGTGGGGGCCTATGTCTCCGAAGTCACCGAGGTCATCGATCTCCAGGGTAAGATGGTCATGCCAGGGATCGTGGACTTGCACGTTCATCCGTTCGTAACGCCTCTGTTCAACATCATCAATCTGGACTTCTCGGATCCCACAAATCCCGAGACGATGATGAGCGAGCTCGGTGAGTTCGCCGCGAGCCACCCCGACAAGAAGTGGATACGAGGCGGTTCGTGGGGCGTTGGGGGGTTCCCAGGCAACAACCCGAGCAAAGCCCTCATTGACGAGGTGGTGTCGGACCGACCTGTGGTTCTCATCGACCAGACCGGCCACTCCTATTGGCTCAACTCGAAGGGGCTCGAGCTAGTGGGCATCGATGCTGACACGGTGTCAGACGGGCTGAACATCATCGAAAAGGATGCCAAGACCGGCGAGCCAACCGGTGTCGTCCGCGAGAGCGCGTTGCGCCTGGTCGAGAAGGTGGCCGAGCAGCCGACCGAGGCGGAGTATGCCGAAGCCTTCGCAGGGGTCTTCCGCGAGTTCAACTCCGGCGGAGTGACCAGCATGCAGACGGCAGAAGGAAACGCGAGGTGGCTCGATGTTGTGCAGGGTCTTGAAGGGAACGGCCATCTCACCATGCGTCTATTCATCGGATGGGACTGGCACACTCACCAGACGACGCCGTACACGAACGACGAAATGGACGAACAAATCGCCCAGCGTGCGAAGTACGAGTCGGCGCTGGTCAGTCCGAACTACGTCAAGATTTTCCTGGACGGCGCGCCCGATGGATACGCCGTTCCCTTCTTGGAGCCTTACGCCGACGGGTCGGGGAAGCACGGGGTTGGCAAGATCAGTCCCGACGAGCTCCGCGATGCCGTCATCGCGTTTGACGCGCAAGGCGTTGGCACTTTCATGCACAGCATCGGCGATGCGAGCACGCGCGCTGCCCTCGACGCTATAGAAGCGGCACGGAAGGCAAACGGCCAGACCGGTGTCCGACACAAGATCGCCCACCTCACCTGGGTGCACCCAGACGACGTGCCACGCTTCGGGACCATTCCGGGGGTAGCTGGAGAGATCTCGCCGGCGGTTCCATACCCGAGCGCGGCGTTTGAAAGCTACATCGGCTTGGTTGGCGAGGAGCGATATCAGAGGCTGTTTGCCGCAAGGTCATTGATCGAAGCAGGAGCCCACCTGGGCTATGGAAGTGACTGGTTGACGCTCATCCCGCCAAGCCCGTGGATGCCCATGCAGGGCTTCGTCACGCGTAGAAACCCAGCCGCCCCCGAGAAAGGGGAGCTCGGGCAGAACGAAACCCTCACCGTCGAGCAAGTGATCCGCGTGTTCACCATCAACGGCGCCTACGCGGTGGGTGCTGAGGAACAGATCGGGTCGATCGAGGTTGGTAAGGCAGCCGATTTGATCGTCCTCGACCGAAACCTGTTTGAGATCCCGGCCACCGACATTCGCAACGTGCGGGTGTTGCGGACGGTTCTTGCGGGTCGAGTGGTGCATTCGGAGTAGGAAGATCCGACTCGCGTTGCCCGAAACGCGGCATGCGCTCGGTGATTTCGGCGTTGCGCTGCGTTGCGGGCTGCACGGTCCAACGGTATTCTCGCCGGAGATGCGGGTCCCGAAGCAGCTATTCATGGCCATCATGCCGGTGTCGGTTTGGTTTAGCAGTCGGCCGTGGCTGAACTTCGCGACTCGGCCTTTGATGCGGGGGCTCGCGGCGGCAACGATGCGGGTGCGCAAGGCCCGGCCTCAAACGACGGTCGAGGAGATTGGCGAGGAGTGGCAACGAATGTTTCCGTCGCGCAAGGGGGTTCCCATCACCGGCGTCGAAAACGACACGGTCTATGCCGAGATCCATATCACTTGCCCGCACCGCGGCACCGGCAACGTCGAAGGCTGCTACCGCATGATGGAGTACGACCGGAAGATGCTCGAGGACATCGGCGGCCAGTTCGTCGTGCTCCGTTCGCAGGCGGAGCCGGGCGTGGAGGTCTGTCAGGTCGCGATGCGCAAGGCCGATGTTCCGGTCGACGACCTGGTGCCGGCTCATGTGCGGGCTCGCCGTGGCGATTCGGAACCATCCGCTATGGATTGAGCCATCCGCCCTTCTGGTTATCTTCCACGTCGATGACGATGCTGTTGAAGGCGAGAGCAGTGGCGCCAATCAACAACACGTAGGCGAAAGCGGTGAAATAGGCGAGGTCCCACTGCCAGCTCACTAGCCAGCCGAGCAGCGCGAACGCGGCCATCCAAGCGGCGAAAATCTTCCATGCGAACCATTGGCCTTGTTGTACCTCAGGCCGTCCCAGGATGGTTGTGCGTAGGCCGTGCGGCCTGTTGTTTCTCCTGCGTTTTTGATGTGAGCATCGTTCGCGGACTACCGAGGGAGTCGGCAGTACGCAACTCTTGCCGTGAGTGGGCGGTGCATCCGAAGACCTGCAAGAGCATCGAGATCGCGCTTACACCCTGCTTGGGTGATGGGTGGCTGAGGAGGCGCGGCTGATGAGAGAAGACACGCTGCTGCCTGGCAAGGGGGCGTACACCGCGGTCTACTCTCGGGAGCCGGATGGGGCGTGGATCGTTTACGTTCGTGGGCACCGGCACGAGATTCATTCGTTTGCGAGGTCGCTTCGGAGGGCGCGGGAGAACATTCGGGATGCGCTTTCGCTTTGGTATGACGATGCGGAGAGTGCGACGATTGTCGATCGCGTGGATCTCGCGTCTGAGCTCAAAGAGGAGCTCGCCGCCACGGCGGAGGTCGCGCGACGCCATACTGCGCTTTCGAAAGAGCTGGCGGTCAAGCGTAGGCGGGCGATTCGTTCGCTTCAACAGAGCGGCATGGGGACGCGCGACATCGCCGAGCTGATGGAGCTTTCGCAGCAGCGGGTGAGTCAAATTGCGCGGGGGACGCGGTAGGGGCGACTAGGCGACTAGGCGACCAGCTGCCATGCGTCGTTCGCGCACTCGAAGCGCATCGGGACGTGTTCGGTGGTTTCGGAGAGGTCGGTTGCTAGGTGGGGGACCGAGGACAAAAGCGCGGCGTTAGGGGGCCTGGCGGGACTAGCTCCCCCACCCGAGCAACGCCTCCCTTA
>CAXMRM010000158.1:0-12715 GCA_964196015.1 uncultured Myxococcota bacterium | reverse complement strand
ATCCCGCTCGCTGCCGAGGACTTCCTCACGATCATGAGCGATCTGGCGGTTGGTTGGTTGCTGCTCGACCAGGCTGCGATCGCACTGAAGAAGCTGCCGGAGACGTCCGAGACGCATCCGGATCACGCATTCTACACCGGCAAGAAGTTTGCCGCGCAGTACTTCGCGAACACCGTGCTCACGACCTTGCCGAGCCGCGTGCAGTGTCTGAGCACGATCGATACGCTCCCCGTCGAGATCCCCGACGAAGCGTTCGCAAGTGTCTAACCGTCGCCTGCGAGACCAGGCTGCCGGGCCTAACCCTTGATCTGGCAGTCGGCGCAAATGCCGTAAAGCTCGAGCTTGTGACGCACGAGCTTGAAGCCCAGCTTTGCGGCCACTTTGTGCTGCAAGTCTTCGATGGCGTCGTCTTCGAACTCGATGATCTTCTCGCACTCGACGCAAATGAGGTGGTCGTGGTGCTCGTCTTTCCAGGCGACCTCGTAACGGGACACCCCATCGCCGAAGTGGCGCTCGAACGCGAGCCCGCACTCCCTGAGGAGTTTGAGGGTGCGGTACACCGTCGCGTACCCGATCCGGGGCTCTTCGACCCTCACTCGGTCGAGCAAGTCCTCGATGGACAGGTGCTCCGTGCTGGCGAAGAACATCTCGGTGACGAGGCGCCGCTGCTCGGTCGACCGCAGACCATGCTTGGCCATGTAGTCGTTCAAACGAGCACGGAGTTTCTCGACGTCGTGTTCGGCGGTGGCTCCCATTCGCGCTCTATACCCCAACCGTTCCTAAGGTAATATCCCGAATTTGTCCATCCCCGTGACCATGCAAGACCGACAATTCGACCCTTTTGCTTGGGCGATCCGAATGTCGCCTTTGATGGTCGCGATCATCCTTGCGGCACTTTGGATGCTGGGTACTCCGTCGCCGGTTCCGGATCTTCGGTTGAGTGCACCACTGGTTGCGCGACCCGGAACGACGATAGGGCTTCGCGCATGGCAGGTGGGTGAAGACGACGAAGGGTACACGGTCATTGCTGCGCCAGCGGTCGTGGTAGAGCTTCGAAACGCTGCCGGCATGACGCTTGCGAAGACCGAGCTGGGGAAGTCGCTCGTGCAAGGCAGGGAGGGGCATCTGCAGATCCCCGCCGGGCTCGACGAAGTGCTCTCGCTGCTCGCGCACGCCGAGATCGATGGCCGCACGATTTCCGTCGAGCGGAACCTCTACGTGCGGGAATCGATCGAATCGCGTCTGCCGAAGGGCCGGGCGGTCAACGCGTTTCAGGCCTACGAGCTCGGACCGCTCCGCGTCGTCGGTTCGAGGCGCGCGGCGAAGGTGCTCGACCCGCGCGTGGAGGAGGGTGCCTGCGTTCCGGATCTACGTTGTTGGCTAGTGGTCTGGGTTGGCGACGAAGCGGTTCGTGTGCAGGTGCGTCCCCTTGCCGGCGTTCGCGTCGAGTCGAGCCCTGCGCGGCCGTCGCACGGATTCGTACGGTTCCCGCTCGTCGTTGCGGGCAACGAAGGGCGCGTCGACGTCGAGGCGCTCGGTGAAGATGGCGCCGTCGTTGCCGCCCGTGAGGTGCGGCTTCCCGTCGTGCCAGGTGGCATCGTCGCGCGGGCGTCGACGGACGATGGGCGCATTGAGGTCGAGTGGGAGCAGCTCGGCGGACCCCGCCCCGTGCTGGTCGACGTCTTCCAGGGGCGGCGATGGATGCACGCGTTCTCCCTCTCTGCGGATGATCCGTATCTTCCGGCTCTCGGCCCGGGTGTCTGGCGTCTTCAAGTCCGTGCGGATCTCTTCTCAAACAATACGGCTGGGGTTTCGTACCTGCTGGTCCCCGACCCAAGTGGCCCCGGCCGGGCGCTTCAGGCAGCTGATGCCGTTTTGTCCGAGGCCGACCGCGAGGGCCTGGATCCACTCGCGGTGGCGATCATCGACGGCGCTGTGCCCGAAGCCCATGTCGACGATCTCGTACGTGCTTTGTTCGCAGTGCCGCGCTTCGACGTCGTCTCTATCGGGCCGGGGCTCAGCGCCCGAATCGGCGTGGACGAAATACTCGAACGGGAGCAAGAGCTTCGGCGTTGGCAGGCTGCCGCCGCGATTCTGCTCATCGGCTTGATGGTCAGCATGGTATTGCTTCGCATCGAGCTCGTTGCCGAGGCGCGCGCGCGCCAACTCCTCGAAGACCTCGGCGACGACGACCCGCCCGCTCGACGGCCTGCCTCCTCGGGCCGCGGTTTGTGGGCGTTCGTGCTCCTGGTCTTCGTGCTGATGGCGGTGCTCGCGCTCTCTAAGCGTTGGTTTTGACTGGCGTTTGCGCGCCTCCCCTGGCCGACCTAGATTGGGCCCGTGTTGACCTCGTTCCTGAAGAAAGTGCTTGGCACCAAGCACGAACGCGAAGTGAAGCGCATGCAGCCCACCGTCGCTGCAATCTCGGCGCTCGAAGACGAGACAAAGAAGCTGTCTGACGCACAGCTCCGCGGCAAAACCGCGGAGTTCCGGCAGCAACTCGACAACGGCGCTTCGGTCGATGACTTGCTGGTCCCCGCGTATGCCGTGGTTCGTGAGGCTGGCAAGCGCGTTCTCGGAATGCGCCATTACGACGTGCAGCTCGTCGGCGGCATCGTGCTGCATCAGGGCAAGATCGCCGAGATGAAGACCGGCGAAGGTAAGACGCTCGTCGCCACGCTTCCCTGCTACTTGAACGGGCTAGAGGGCAAGGGCGTGCACGTCGTGACGGTCAACGACTACCTCGCGAGTCGTGATGCCGAGTGGATGGGCAAGCTCTACGGTTTCCTCGGGCTGAGCACCGGCGTCGTCGTTCCCGGCCAGAGCAATCAGGTCAAGAAGCGTGCTTACAACTGCGACGTCACGTACGGCCAGAACAACGAGTTCGGCTTCGACTACATGCGCGACAACATGAAGTTCAGCATCTACGACTACGCGCAGCGTGATCTGAACTACGCGATCGTCGACGAGGTCGACTCCATCCTGATCGACGAGGCGCGCACGCCGTTGATCATCAGTGGCCCCGGTGAGACCGCGAGCGACAAGTACGAGATGATCAACGAGATCATCCCGCGCCTCCGCCAAGACGAGCACTACGACCTCGACGAGAAGAATCACAGCGTGACGCTCACCGAGAACGGCATGGAGGGCGCACAGGAATTGCTGGCTGCCCGTGGGCTGCTCGCCGGTGACGGCGCCAATCTCTACGACCCGGCCAACCTCGAGGCGCTTCATATCTTGCAGCAGTGCCTGCGGGCGCATGCTCTCTATCACCGCGACCAGCACTACATGGTCTCCGAGGATAGCAAGGTGATGATCATCGACGATTTCACCGGTCGCGTGCTGCCCGGCCGGCGCTGGTCGGACGGCCTTCACCAGGCGGTCGAGGCCAAAGAGCGCGTTCTGATTCAGAGCGAAAATCTCACGCTAGCGACGATTTCGTTCCAGAATCTCTTCCGTCTGTACAAGAAGTTGTCCGGCATGACCGGCACGGCAGACACCGAGGCGACCGAGTTTCACAACATCTACGAGCTCGATGTCGTCGTCATCCCGACCGACCAGCCGATCGCTCGACTCGACGAAGAGGACCTGATCTACAAGACCGAGCGGGAGAAGTTCCGCGCGATTTGCGAGGAGATCGAAGCTTCGCACAAACGTGGGCAGCCCGTGCTCGTCGGTACCACGAGCGTCGAGAAGTCGGATGCGGTGGCGCACTTCCTCGACCGCCGCGGTGTCCCGCACAACGTGCTCAACGCGAAACAACACGAGCGAGAGGCCTATGTGGTCGCTCAGGCGGGAACGTCGGGCGCTGTGACGGTGGCCACCAACATGGCAGGCCGAGGCACCGACATCGTGCTCGGCGGCAATCCTCAAATGCTCGGCCGGATAGAGGTGCTCGAGAACGGCTCGGAGGAGGTGCTCTCCGACCCAGAGCGCCGCGAGGCCGCGATCGCCCAAGCAACCGAGCACCTCATCGGGAAGTGCAAAGAGGACGCCAAGAGCGTCAAAGAAGCGGGCGGCCTCCGAATCATCGGCACCGAGCGCCACGAGTCACGGCGAATCGACAACCAGCTTCGCGGGCGGTCGGGCCGTCAGGGCGACGCGGGCTCCTCGAGCTTCTTCCTCTCGCTCGAGGACGACCTGATGCGGATTTTCGCTGGCGAGCGTGTCCAATCGATGATGGACCGGCTCGGGATGGAAGAAGACGTTCCGATCGAGCATCGCTGGGTGACGCGCGCGGTCGAGAATGCGCAAAAGAAGGTCGAAGAGCGCAATTTCGACGTTCGAAAGAATCTGCTCGAGTACGACGACGTGATGAACCAGCAGCGCAAGAGCATGTACGCGCTACGAAAGCAGGTCTTGCGCGGCGAGTACCGAACCGTGCCGACCGACGATGAGCGCAAGGCCGGCGTGGAGCCAGCGCCACTGATCGACGGGATCGACGTCGCGCTCTTGGCGCGGGTGACGAAGGTACTCGAGAACATGGTGAAGTTCCATTCGTATCCGTTGCCGGATGCGGGCCTCACCCAGGACGAGGTGCCTGCACACCGCAAGAAGGCGATGGAGTCCGACCTCTCGTCTCTGACCGACGTCAGGGTCCAGCTACTCGAAAAGGACATCTATCTCTGGTTCGGTTGCGCCGTGCCGCTCGAAGATTTCCGCAAGGATCCGCAAGGCGCCTACAAGCGCCTCGAGCAGGCTGTCGGCATGTCGCTGAGCGAGCAGAAAGAGCGCCTGCTCGATTTGGTCGATGAGATCATCGTCACGATGACCGACCACGCATGCCCACGGGGCAAGCACTACGAGGACTGGGACCTCGAGGGGCTCGAGCGCGCTTACAAAGAGCAGTTCGCTCTGGCCGCGACCGGTATCCACGAGATCAGCGACCGCGAGGAGCTCCTTCGCAAGCTCTACGCGGACGCTACCGCGGTGCAGGAACGCAAAGAACAGGAGTTCGGCACCGAGAATTTCCTCCGATTGTTCCGCGATTTGTATCTCCAAGAGATCGACAAGCAGTGGATGGACCACCTGCAGGGGATGGATCACCTTCGCGACGGCATCGGGCTACGCGGGTATGGCCAGCGGGATCCAAAGAAGGAATACCAGCGCGAGGGCTTCGACATGTACCTGGAGATGGTGCAGAGCGTGAAGTCCTCGGTTACCCTCGGAATGTTCACCGTCGAGCGGGCGGGCGAGGAAGAATTGCAGCGGCTCGAGGAGCAACGCCGTCACGCGACGGAAAAGCGCCAGCGACAGATCCGCACGAGCCATCAGGGCGACGATCAGAGGGGCGGCGGCCAGCAGCAAGCCGGCCCCAGTAGGCAGGCTCGCCGGGCGGCCGCAAGGCGAGGCCGGCGTGCGGGTGGTGCCGCTGCCGACGCACCGCCTCCGCAGCAGCCCGCAGCGGCGCAGCAAGCAACGGTCAAGCGCGACCATCCCAAGCTCGGTCGCAACGACCCGTGCTACTGCGGCAGCGGCAAGAAGTATAAGAACTGCCACTACCGCGAGGACCAAGCGGCAGCCTCGCCGCAGTAACGTCCATCTGGTAATAGGCACGCTATGAGCGGACGGGTGAAGGGGTTTCGTTTCGCTGGCGTGCACGGCGGAGTCAAGGCGGGTGACGCGTTGGACTTGGGGCTGGTGTTCGCAGCGCAGCCCGCGGTCGCGTCAGGAGTGTTCACCCAGAACCGCGTGCGAGCGGCACCGGTCGTGATCAGCGAGCGCCGGCTGAAGAGTGGGCTTTGTCAGGCGGTCCTGGTCAACAGCGGCAACGCCAACGCATGCACCGGCAAGCAGGGGCGGCAAGCAGCGTTGGCCTTGACGCGCGCCGCTGCAGCGTCGCTCCGTGTTCCGAGCGCGCTCGTCGTCCCCGCCTCGACGGGCGTCATCGGCGTGCCGCTCCCCCGCGAGAACATCGAGGCGGCGATTCCGACCCTCGTCGCCGATCTATCCGAGGCTGGTGCAACACGGTTCGCCCGCGCGATCATGACCACCGACCGCGGTCCGAAGGTCGCGCAAGCCGAGGTTAAAATTGGCCGAACGACGTGCCGGGTGCTCGGCATCGCCAAGGGCGCCGGCATGATTCATCCCAACATGGCGACGACGCTCGCGTTCGTGACCACCGACGCACCGCTGCGGCGTGCCACGCTTTGTAAGATCTTGCGTCAGGCGACGGACCTCACCTTCAACCGTGCGACCGTCGACGGTGACACCAGCACCAACGACTCGATCTACGTGCTTGCATCCGGCGCGGCCACGAATCGGCTGATCGAAGCAAAGAGCTCGGCAGGGCGGCGGTTCGTCGGGGCGCTCACCGAGGTGCTCGAGTCACTCGCGAAGAAGATCGTTGCCGACGGAGAGGGTGCGGAACACTTGGTTCGGATCGAGGTTCGTGGCACCCGGACCGACGGGGATGCGGTGCAGGTCGCCCGCACGATCGCCAGCTCCCAACTGGTCAAGACCGCGCTTCACGGATGCGACCCAAACTGGGGCCGCATCCTCGCCGCGGCAGGCCGTTCGGGGGCACGTTTCAATCCTGATCACCTCTCGGTGAAGATCGGCGAAGTGCCCGTTTTCGAGCGCGGGACGCCGGTCAAGACCGCAAGAACCGAGGCCAAAGCAGCCGCGACCATGAAGCGCCCCGAATATCTGATTTCGGTGACGGTCGGAGCTGGGCGCGGCCTTGGTCATTATTGGACCTGCGACCTCGGTCACGAGTACGTTCGGATCAACGCCGATTACCGGACGTGATTCAAACCGATGCAGCGCAAATCGATTCTCCTTTGTGCCATGCTGCTCGCGATCCACGCGACGGCTGGCGCCGACAAAAACAACGAGGACGCTCCCGCGGAGGGTGCGCCAGCCGCTGAACAGGCGAAACCCGAGCGCTTGTGCATCAAGAGCAAGGAGCTGGAAGGTGTCGCGAGCCAATTGGCGGATCTTCAGCATATTCCGCCGTCGCCGGAGCTAATCCGCACAGCGCGCGAAGCGGGTGTAGACGCGAACCCGGTTTACGCGAAGTTCGGCGTGACCGGTGACTTCGACGGCTTCAAGACTTGGCTTGAGGATCTCAACGAGACCGCGGACGCGCCGCTGATTTGCGGGCGCGCTCGTTCTGGAGAGCGTATCGTTCTGGTCGCGGCCGTTCGCGCCGGCACCCTGACGCTAGCGGGTCGCGACCGTCTGCATGCAGAGGTCATCGAAGACTTTCGGGATCCGTACCTGGTCATCCGCGATGCGTCGGGCACCTCGCGGCGCATCGCGGTCGACGGAGAAGGCTTCGGATCAACCATCACGATCCCGATCGAATGGGGAAGGCCCCTGTTCGTTCAGATGGTCGCGACAGGACCGAACGGGCCACGTCCCGTTGCGGAGCGCTGGGTGGGTAAGATCCCGAGCAACGAGTCGACACGGGCCCCGACTGGAGGCTCGCAGTCGCCCGAAGCGTGGCTGATGCAGCTCCGGCGCGGAGCGGGCGCGCGTACGTTGCGCTCGAATCGCCTACTGAGCCAGGAGGCGACGAGCCACGCACGAAGGGTCTGTGACTCCGGGAAGCTTGGCCACGAGCTCGACCCCTACGGTGACCCCGAAGCTCGGTTGCTCAAAAGAGGTATCGAAGCACGTGTCGTCGGTGAAGCCATAGCGCGGGCGGCAACGATGAGGGACGCGCTCCACGCGATCGAGGACAGCCCGAGCCATCGAATGACGGTTACCGATCCGCGATTCACCGACGCCGGCTATGGCAAGGCCAAAGACGAGAAGGGGCGCACCTGTGCGGTTGTCCTGTTGGCGTCGTGGCCGCGCAAGGTGCACTGAGCTCAGGGCGCAACTCAGACACGCTCTTTGCTCCTGCCGGACGTCGCCTGGTACGCCACCACGAGAACCTCCGCGAGCGCCATTCCCGCGACGATCGTTCCCACCACGCCGGTGAGGATGGCGGCGATCGTGGGTCCTTCGAGGCTCACCTGTATGGGCTGCGCCGGCCAGACGTCACTCGCGACCAGGAGCCCAATGTGCACCGCATAGAGGAGGAGCAATGCGACGGCCCAGACATGGGAGCCACCACGCGTGCTGTTGTCCATGAACGCCATCAGTGAGAGCAAGGCGAGCAAGCCAAACGTCACGTGCGTGCTAGCGGGTGCCCAGGATTGCCAATCGCCCTTGAGCGTGACGAGGCTCTCCTGGCCTCCCGACACCAAAAACCAGGCGCCCAAGGCCAGGACACCAAACGTCACCGCCACTCGCGCAAGGCGCGCGCCCCGGTAGTACGCACGGAAAAGCAGGCTCCCGCTGAGGAGGATCGTCGCCCCGGCGAGGATGATGCCTTCGGGCGCGGCGCCTTGGAGCGTTTGCTGCCAGAGCGCGACCCCGGTGGCGATCGAGCCGATCAAGAACAGCGCAATCGCCCGGCCCCGGTACGACATCGGTGTGAGAGCCGACGTCGCCATGCTGATCAGCAGCGCCAAGGAGACAAATGTCAACGGATGTACGCCGCCCGCGAGCAGGGCGCCGAGCGCACCGAGGGCGCTCAACGCGACCGTGGTGCGGCGTAGCGCTGTCTCACCCGGGCTCGACGGACGCATCTGTTCGCGCAGCAGGTCCGAGGCAAGGATCGGCGGCCCCGCTGGAACCGGCATGTTCGGGAGGCTCGTGTCGCGATCCGGGACGGAGGCAAGAGGTGGGGCCGGTTGCGGCTCGACGGCCGCAACCTCTTCCCTGCGCTCGCTCGTCGAGCCGTCTTTCTTTCGGTGAAGCGGCAAGACCGGCGCGGGCTCGCTTTGTGGCTCCCGCTCGCGAATCGCCGTTCGGTTGAGGCCGGTGTCTGGAGGCTCCGCGAGTTCGGGGTCGCAGAGCGCAACGACCGCGAGCGCGCGCGCCGAGGTCACCCTTGCGGTCGGTGGCGGGAACGTAGCCTTGATGCGATCGGGCGCGTGCTGCACGCCGCTCGGCTTCGACCCGCGAGGGATCGGCACCACGGGCTTCCCGCCGGGAACAGGCTCGCCGCATACGCCGCAGAAAGCATCCGTTCTCAGCACCTTACCGTTGCAGCTTTTGCACTTCGCCATCGGGTCCGGCCTGTCCGGTTGCTCAGATCATACGCGGGAGGGCCCAGGTATTTCAACCGGCGCAGTAGGGAGATGTGTGCTTATCGGCGCACACGCTCCCGGTGTTGTGCCGACCACGACAATCGCATGCGAGTCTATGACAGAAATGTCCTACCGAAAGAGCTGCGGGCGACAAAAACGCTGGTTTTTGAGTCGCCGACAAGTTGGCATTGCGATTGCATTGTACCCAGTCGCTTGCTTATGACCCTCGTCGCGCACCATCTAGCTTGCCCGGCATCCGCGTGACGATGGGTCGTTCTTAACTTACTTACCCTAGCTTTCTCACTCTAGCATCGATTCTTGCGTTTTTGAGGCCCCTATCCGACGTCCTGTAGGGCGTCCTTGGCCCAAAGCTTCTGTTTCTTCAGCTGTTGGAGTTCCAGCTCCTCGCTCGGCGTGAGACTCAGGCGGTCGTCGAGCGCTGCGATGCGTTTGGCGAGCTGCGCATGCTTCTTTTCCAGGTGCGACTTCTGTCGCTCCGCTGGGATGATTCGAGCGTGGTGCTTGGACATGTCACCTCCGAGGTGCTGACGGGGTTCGCAAGGCAAGCAAGTTATATGGGGGGCCCGCGTGGGAGCCAGTCCCCGTATCCTACGGATGTGATCGGTAATGATCAATCCCACTTTAGGCCTATTTGTGGTTGCCTTGTATCCCTGCCTTCGCGATGAATACTGGCGGCCTGGGAGCGTTCTAGACGTTGATGATCTCGAGAGTTGGGCTGATGAGTTCGGTGCTGATGCTGCTTGCGCTCGGCGCGAGCGTTACGGCGCAGGAGGGTGAACCGCTCGACTCGGCGGTCGTCGTCGGCTTGGTTCAGTCGTTCTACGACCAAACCACGACCCTGCAGGCTGAGTTTGAGCAAACTCGCTATACCCGACTCTACGATCGTTACGATCGCGCCAAAGGGAAGGTTGTTTTCAAGAAGCCCGGGATGATGCGCTGGGACTACGCCCAACCAAATGGGCAGGTTTTCGTCAGTAACGGGAAGAAGCTATTGATCTATCAGCCGCCCGAGGAAGGCGAAAAGCGCGGCCAGCTCATCGAGCGCGCGCTCGGCGACGATCAACTCCCGTCGGCGTTTTCGTTTCTGACCGGTGGAGGCAACCTCGAGAGGGACTTCGAAGTTCGCCTTCTCGAGCACGACAACGAGAAGTTCAAAGGCGGCTACGTCCTGCAGCTCATCCCGCGAAGGCCCACACCCAACTACGAGCAACTGGTCTTCTACGTGCGGACGCTGACCAAGGGCGGCAAGCGCGCTGGCGTTGTGCAACGCGTTCTGATCATCGACTCGGCCGGTAACCGTAACCGTTTCGACTTCTCCAAGATCAATTTCAACCGTGACGTTCCCGACAAGCGCTTCAGTTACCGCCCGCCGAAGGGGACCGAGAAGGTTACGCCCTGAGCGCCCCCTCGGTTTTGTGGCGGGCCTGCAGTTGACGGATCGCCCGGCTGAGGGCCAAGCGATCGTTCGGGGGGACGAGGAGGGTGTCTGGCTGGCCCCGCATCTGGTCCGGGATCGCGCCCGCTTCGGTGGCGATGATCGGGAGGGCGCGCGCCTTGGCTTCGAAGAGCACCGTGGGTAAGCCGTCTTGCCGGCCGGAGGGCACCACGATGGCGTCGCAGGCCCGCAGGAGCGCTTCTTTTCGTTCGCCGGCGACCCAGCCCTCGAAGGTCGCGTCGATTTCGAGCTTCTGTGCGAGGGCCCGGAGCTCGACGCGCTCGGGGCCGTCACCGGCGATGCGGACGCTGATCGGCTCAGGGAGGGAAGCGAGTGCACGAAGAAGGTCATCGAGGCCTTTGACGGGCACGAGGCGTCCCAAGAAAAGGAGCGTGAAGCCGTCGATGCCGAGGCGGCGACGCAGTTCTGAGCGGCTTTCGAGCAAGGGTTGCGGCGGCTCGATCGGCATGGGGCCGATATGTGTGCTCACGATTGAAGGGTCGAGGCCGGCCGTTTTGAAAAAGCGATCGCGAAGCGGAGCGCTCAGAAACCACATCGAAGTGGCCCCTGTGGCGATCCGGCGCGCAACGGCTCCGCCTCCGGGCATGTTCGAGAGCCAACGGATGTCGGTCGCGTGGCAGACGCACAGGTGTGTGCGGCCTGCTGCCGTCCTCGAGGCGACCCAGCCGCTTGGAACGCACCAGGAGCTCAGCAAGGCATCACAGTCGGCAAGTTCTCGCTCCGAAGCGCGGTAGAGCGCAGCCGTGAAGCTCGCGGCCCCTGCCCAGCTCGCCGGTTGCGACCGCAAATTGTCCGGCGCACCGCTGCCGTAGAACGTTCGCTGCAAGGTGCGCGGGCGGGCGTACGGGACCCAGCGCACCTCGATTCCCGGCCAGCGCGGGACCGGGCGACGGCGCGGCGGCTCCGGGGCCAACACCCGAACCGTATGACCCTGTCCGACCAGCCCTCGCGCCAAGGTCAGGAGGAACGAGCCGCTACAGTCGCCCTCGAAGCGCGGAAAGCCAGTCGTGAGAAGGCCGACATTCATTGCGAGCGCGCCTCACTCCACGGTGACGGTCTTGGCAAGGTTGCGGGGCTGGTCGACATCGGTGCCCTTGTGGTCCGCTACGCAGTACGCGTAGAGCTGCAAGGGCACGACCGTGACGAACGGACTGAGCGCTTCGTGCGTAGGGGCGACCTCGACGAAACGATCACACAGAGCCTGCGCCCGCGTGTCGCCTGCCGTGGTCACGCCAATAATCTTCGCTTCGCGTGCCCGCGCTTCTTGCATGTTGCTCGACACGCGGTCGTAGTGCCTGTCTTGGGGCATGATCACGATGACCGGCACGTGAGCGTCCAACAACGCGATGGGCCCGTGTTTCATCTCGCCCGCGGCGTAACCTTCCGCATGCACGTAGGAAATCTCTTTGAGCTTGAGCGCACCTTCGAGCGCCATCGGGAAGCTGAGGCCTCGGCCCAGGAAGAGCACGTCTCGAGCTTCGGAGAAATCTCGAACGATGTCGGTGACCACCAAGTGCGTCTCTCGTAGACGTTCTTCGATCACGTGTGGAATCCGCGCGAGCCCCTCGACGAGCTCGGTGGCCTGCGCGTCGTCGAGCGTCCCGCGACGACGCCCGAGCCAGATGCTGAACATCAACAGATTGGCAAGCTGTGCCATGAAACACTTCGTCGAGGCGACACCGATTTCCGGCCCGGCGTGCGTGTAGAAGCTCGCGTCGGCCATGCGCGGGATCGCGCTGCCGTTGACGTTGGCAATCGCCAGGACTTTGGCACCGCGTTTCTTAGCCTCTTTGGCGGCCATCAATGTGTCGAGCGTCTCGCCCGACTGACTGACCGCGATCACCAAGTCGCCTTCTCCTACGACCGCGTCCCGGCCCCGGAACTCGCTTGCGAGCTCGGTGATGGCCGGCACCTTGGCGAGCTCTTCGAGCCAGTACCGGCCAGCGATCGTCGCGTGATGGCTGGTTCCGCAGGCTAGGAGGATCACCCGTTTTACGCCCTTGGCGTCGTCTTCGCTCAGGCCTATTTCGGGCGTCGAGATGTCGGCGTTCTCGCGATCGAGTCGGCCACGCAGGGTGTCTTCGAGCGCGCGTGGCTGCTCGAAGATCTCTTTCAGCATGAAGTGTTTGAATCCGTCCTTCTCCGCCATGAC
>CAXMRM010000157.1:0-6799 GCA_964196015.1 uncultured Myxococcota bacterium | reverse complement strand
CGGTGAAGCCTCCCGGGGTGAAGGCGCCCCAGAAGCGCGCGATCATGATCGAACCCCCCAGGAACCGCCATTTGGCGAAAATACCTTGGCCCACGAGTAGCCGCTGCCAGCGCACGGTGCTGAAGCCGATCGCAATCAGCTGCATGAGCACGGCGGCCAGCACCCAGCCCCAGTGCAGCTCGCTCAAACGTCCGAGCAGGTCCTCCGCGCCATCCCGGCGGAGCACCTTTTGAAAGATGAACGCCAGCATGCCGAAGGAAAACACCAGCTTCAAAACGAAGAGGGCGATTCGTTTTGGACTTGCGCTCACATTCCCCGCGGCCCCAGATACCCGGTACACGCTAAAGGGTCAAATCCCCTGCCCCGGCGCAGGGGCCCTGATGATTGGTTGCGCCGAGCTGCCCCGGCGGGTAGCGACGCCAGATGCGACATCAAGCAGTGACTCGATTCGGGATCTGGGCGTTGTTCTTCGTGCTGGCGTGTCAGGGGGGTGAGAAGACGGCCCCCACCGAGACGCAGGCGGCCTCCGCGCAGGGGGCGAGCACCGAGAAGGACGAGAATCCCGCAAAGGCGCCCGAGAAGAAGGCGGCGGCGACCGGTCTACCCGACTCGCTCCCGAACGGGCTGCTCCTCGCTTACTCGCAGTTCCAAGTGGTCGACGGAAAGGCGACGGCGAAGCCGGGTCCCGCGCTTCTCGACATCCTCACGCGTGAAGGCGGTGAGTGGAAGACCGAAACCGTGGAGGACGCGCAGAGCAACGTGTTCCACAAAGCCATGGTGCTGACCCCGCGCGGCCAGGCGCCTGGCATTTTGACCCTCGGCGGTTCGGGCGCCTACGTGAAGCTTTGGCGGCGGGCGAAGGGACAGCTGCGAGCGAGCACACTCTGGCACGCAGAGTTCGGTGGCAAGTTCGACCGCATGCGCGATGCGGAGATCGCGGACCTCTATGGCAACGGCGCACCGGCGATTGCGGTCGCCACGCACGACCAAGGCGTGGTCACCGTGCTGCGACAGCGCGTGAACAAGTGGAAAGCCGAGCGGATCGACGGGAAGAAGGACACGTTCGTTCACGAGATCGAAATCGGCGATCTCGACGAAGATGGCGTGCTCGAGGTGTACGCAACACCGAGCGAGCCCAACAAGCTCGACGCCGAGGCGCAACGCGGCGAGGTGGTGCGGTACGTGCCAAAGAAGGGCGAAGGTCCCACGATCGTCGCGGACCTAGGGACACGGCACGCCAAAGAGATCTACGTCGGCGATGTCGATGGGGACGGGACCGATGAGCTGTACGTTGCGGTCGAGGCGCTCACGAAGGGGCGCGGCGCAGGGCTCGAGATCGTCAAGCCGGTGGAAATTCGCCGCTACGACGCGGGGACCCCGCCCGATGCCAAGATGGTCATCGCCACGATCCCCGATCGACTCTGCCGCTTTGTGACGGTGGGTGATGTCGACGGCGACGGAAACAAGGAGATGGTCGCCGCTTCGTTCAGCAAGGGCCTGTGGCTTCTGCGTCCGGGCAAGGACCCGAAGTCCGAATGGGGTGTCGAGAGCATCGACCGAGACTCGGGCGGGTTCGAGCACGCGGCGCTGCTGACCGACCTGGACGGCGACGGAACCGACGAGCTCTACGTTGCGGCCGACGTGCAGGGGGAGCTACGCCGCTACACCTGGGTGCGTGGGCGCGCCAAGCGCGAGGTGATTCTGCGGCGAGACATCCCCATGTCACGGATGACGTGGAACATCACCTCAGTCCCAACGTCTGCCCTCGGTCGCTAGGTCTCTTGAAGCCTTGGGATCAACTCCGCGAAGTTGCAGGGCCGATACCGAATGTCCAACTGGTAACGGAGGATCCCATCCCAGGCGTCCTTACAAGCCCCCGTCGACCCGGGGAGCGCGAACAGATACGTCCCACGCGCGACGCCGGCGCATGCGCGCGACTGAATCGTCGAGGTGCCGATGTGTTCGTAGCTCAGCGTACGGAAGAGCTCGCCAAAGCCGGGGATCGATTTTTCCCAAACCTCTTCGAACGCTTCCGGTGTGACGTCGCGGCCGGTGACGCCGGTGCCGCCGGTCGCGAGGACGACTTCGACATTCGGTTCGTTGACCCAACGGCGGAGCTGAACTTCGATGCGCTTGCGGTCGTCCGGGATGATCACCTTGTCCATGACGTGATGCCCGGCTTCTTGCGCGCGCTCGACGAGGTAGGCGCCCGACTTGTCGGTTTCTTCGGTGCGGGTGTCGGAGACCGTCATCACAGCGATACGCAGTCCCTTGAACGCAATCGACTCGTCGAATCGTGGTCCCGCCATGCTATCCCCCGATCTCCTTACTCAACGCAGCAGCCAGCCTCGCGCCCTCTTCCGGGTCGAGCTTCGTAGACGCCCATTCCATCACGAGCCCCCGGTCGACGCTAGGCTTGGGAATGATGTGAAAGTGAACGTGGAAGACCGCTTGATGCGCCATCGGTCCATTGTTCTGAAGGATGTTCACTTGCTCGGTCCCCGTGACGGCCTTGATCGCGCGGCTGAGCCGAGGGAGCACGCGTCCTATCGCAGCCGCGGTGTCATCCGAGAGCTGATCGATGGTAGCGACCTCTTCCTTGGGGATCACCAGCGTGTGGCCAAAGCTCAGGGGGCCGATGTCGAGGAACGCGACAACGAGGTCATCCTCGTACACCTTGTGACAGGGAATGTCCCCGCGGAGAATCTTGCTGAAGATCGTGTCCGCCATGGGGCGCAGCTTATACGGTCCCTGCCTGCCCGACCAGATCGCGTGGGCTTTACGGGCGCCGGTCTTGACCGTAGGCTCGGCGGATGAAGAGCCTGCTTTCCCTTCTCGTTTTCACGATGGTCCTCGGCTGCGGCGGCACCGATAGCGCTAACACCGGCGGGACCGGCGCCGCCGCCGGTAGCGCGGGCACGGGTGGGACCGGCGGCCAGGTGTTCTCCGCGGACCCGCCCCTCGTGATCGGCGGCGAACGACCTGCCGCGGTCGACATCCCGCAGGATTACGATCCAACCGTCGCGCACCCGCTTCTGGTCTTTCTACACGGCTTCGGGACGGTCGCAGGCTTGCCTCAGGCCGCGTTTTTTGGAGTTCTCAATATGGTCGACGAGAAAGACCTCGTGGTCCTTCTGCCCGACGGCACCCTGAACGAGGGCGGCAACTACTTCTGGAACGGCACTCCAGCCTGCTGCGACCCGGACAACGCGGTCGACGACGTGGGCTACCTGAGCGGGCTCATCGAAGAGGCCAAGCAGACTTACAACATCGACGAGAAGCGCGTGTACTTGCTCGGTTATTCGAACGGAGGCTTCATGTCGTACCGAATGGCGTGCGAAGCTTCGGAGCTGATCACGGCGATTGTCAGCCTCGCTGGCTCGACGTTTGCCGATGGAGCCGACTGTCAGCCCGCAACGCGCCCGGTGAGCGTGCTCCAAGTGCATGGGACTGCAGACACGATGATTCTCTACGACGGCCTCGCCGATGCGTACCCCAGCGCAGTCGACACGGTCGAGTATTTCGCCTTCGCGGCGGGCTGCGATACGGGTTCGCCTGCGAGTCTCGGCAACATCGATCTGGTCGCCATGGTAGAGGGTGACGAGACGGAGCAAGTCGTGTACACGGCTGGCTGCCAGGAAGGCATCGACGCCGCGCTTTGGACGACTCGAGACGGGGTGCACCGGCCGATTTTCTATCCACCCGGCTCCGGCGAGCCGGTTTTCGCGGACTTGGCGACCGACTGGCTCCTGCAGCACAGCCGGTAGCCGCTCAACGCGAGCGCAAGAGCCGTCGGCGGTGCTTGGGCAAGGCCGGGATTGAAATCGCCCGTGATTGCGTGGACCAGAACAAGCGCGTGAGCAGAGGCGTGTGTGAGGCCTTCACCTGGAGCGCGCGACCGAGCCAATCGTCGATGCAGTCGCGATGATCACGCCACGACTGCTTCGGATCGGCCCCCGGCTGGAGGCAATCGTCTTGAAGACGCTCGCGGTCTTCGGCAAACGTCACACGGCGCCCATGGTAGTCCGCGAGGCATGCGCGGTGAAGCCGCTCATGGGCCCACCACAGCTCCCGTTCGTCGAAGCGCACGTCCGACGCGGGACGAGGCGGCAACAACTCCGGGTCGAACGGCGCGGGCTTGAAGACGCTCAGACACGGCGAGGACGTCCCCGTTGCCCAGACCGTCGGCCCGGACGCATCGAGCCGTGCGATGATCGAGCTCGTGGTCTGTGCGGAGGTCCGCGTTGGAAGCCACGACGCGTGTGCACAGGGCGACTCGCTCCGCAGCCCCGTCCCCGGCTCGAGCCCGCCGTGATCGGTAAGCGCCCGGATGAAGTCGCGTGCTCGAGGCTCACGAACGCCGGCCAAGGAGCGACCTGTGCAAGCGCGGCGGATGCGAGCGCCGGCCAAGAGCGAGATGGCGCGGTCGGAAAAGGCGCCGGCGAAGCTGAAGCCGGTCGCGGACTTCACCCAGCCACGTTCCCGAGCGAGCTTGTAGGCGTCACGATGCACTCGATCGAAGTCAGCCTCGATCGTCAACGCGTTCGAGATGGTCGCTACGCCGCGAACGCGCTTCGCGGCCCAGTACGGACCGGCGGTTTCGAACACCCAAGCGGTCGTGGCGTCCGCGATCAAGAACGAGCTGTGGTAGCGAAACGAATGGTGCCGATGCCCCATCGCACCGCCTTGTGTGAAGCGTTCGGTGAGCTCGATCAGTTGCTCGAGCGCGTCGTCCGCCGTCCGGCACGCCGTCAGCGCGACGCGTTGGAAGTCCATCCCGGTGTAGCCGGCTTTCGGGACGGGCACTCGGGTAAACACCGCTTCGTTGCCAACGGCAAGGCCATGCTCGTTGACGCCCATCTCGCAACCCCACATCCATGCCGGCCGGCTGAGCACGAGACGCGCGTTGCCTGATGCATTGGGTAGACCTTCGGGAACGGCCCCCGCAACAGAGCCATCGTGGCATTCGAGGAATTGCGCCTCACTCGGTTCCCGATCGCTGTTCTTCGCAAACCAAACGGGCCCGGTTTCGGGCACCACGACTACGGTGTCACACACGCAACCCACCGTACCACGGCACTAAAGGCGTCTGACCCCTTTTCTAGGATTCGTTGTCGAAGGAGCCATGACGGCCGGCGCCGGTGGTGAAGTGTTTGGCGCCGGTGACGGTTTCGCCGCTTTCGATTGTTTCGAGGCCGAGCTGGAGCTCGTTTCGCATCGCCTCTTCTTCAGTCATGCCCCACTGCTCGATCGCGGAGCGGCGGTCGCTTCGCATGCATCGTTGCGGGTGGCTGGCGATTTCCTCGGCGAGTTCGATGGCTACGTCGAGCGCTTCTCCCGCCGGAGCGATGCGGTTGGCGAGGCCCATCCATGCGGCCTCTTTGGCCGGCACGGGGCGACCGGTGAGGATCAGATCCATCGCGCGGCTGTGACCGATCAGTCGGGGCAGGCGGATCGTGCCTAGATCGACGAGTGGCACGCCGAAACGGCGGCAGAACACACCGAGTACCGCGTCCTCGGCGACGACGCGAAGGTCGCACCACAGTGCGAGCTCGAGCCCGCCCGCAACGGCATGACCTTCGATCGCAGCGATCACCGGCTTACTCAGTTGCATGCGCGTCGAGCCCATCGGTCCGTCCGTTTGGGGAGAAAAGTCCCGCTGCTCGCCTGCGGCAACCGCTTTGAGGTCGGCGCCCGCGCAAAAATAGCCTCCGGCTCCGGTCAACACGGCAACGAGCGCAGCCTCGTCCTGGTCGAAGCGGCGGAACGCTTCTGCAAGCGCACGGGCGGTCGGCACATCGACCGCGTTGCGCACCTCGGGCCGATCGATCGTCACGACGGCAATGCGATCACGAAGCTCGTAGCGAACGCTCATCCCTCAGCTCCGCAGGTGGTACTCGGTCGCGTAGAACGTCTCGGTCTTCTTCATGTCGAGGAAGCCCTTGATGTCATGTGCGACGCGCAACATGTTGGGCACCATCTTGAGCGCGCCACCAAAGAAGCGCGCCGGGTTCAAAAAATCTGCACGAGTGCGACATGCTTCGAGCACGATGCCATCCGACGGCTCGGCTCCTTCAGTCACCGGCTCCCGGATGACGTTGCGCTGGTAGTACCAAAGCGGGTGAATCTCGAGCGAGAGCGGTGTGTGCCCGTCATGCCAACGCCGGATGAATTCGTCCGTGCTGATGCCGGCCTTCTTATGGAGCATCGTGAGAAGAATCGGCGATGGCGTCGGCTCACCGTCGCTCCAAGTCCTGTCATAGGCGACGGGATAGGTCTCTTCGACCTCGTACCCGGAAAGCGAGCTCGCGGCGTTCTGCAGCACGTCGGAGAAGCGAGAGGGATCCTCTGCATGGTCGTACACGTTGAAGATCGCGATCGGCTGACTCTTGAACGGAAACAACGACAGCTTGGGAGGTGGCGCATCGGTCACCGTCAGCTGGAGCTTCGAGGGCTCGAGGTCCAACAAGCGCCGGCTCACCTCGTTTCGCATGCGGTCACCCCAAGCACCGTGGCTCTCGCCGTTGCCGCGCAACACATACATCCATTTCCGCGGGCCCATCGGGAGGTTCTAGTCTCCAACATCATCCACGGCAATACTTGCCGCCTTTAGGGCCAGAAGATCCGCGCTTGAGAGTGCTGTACCTAGGCACTAGCCTCGACCCCGGAGGTTCCATGAAACGTACTTCGCTTATTTTAGTATCACTATTCCTTGTTGCGGCCTGTAGCGGAGACGGCGGCACCGCCATCAGCTACGCGCTGCTCGATTGCGACCCATTGGTCCCCGACTTCTGCGGCT
>CAXMRM010000156.1:0-10243 GCA_964196015.1 uncultured Myxococcota bacterium | reverse complement strand
ACGCCCTTTGCTGACGAGCGGATACTTACTTCTTGTCGGTTTTATCGCCCTTGACGACGACATCATCGACCAAGCCGTAGTCCTTGGCTTCCTGGGCGCTGAAGAACTTGTCGCGCTCGGAGTCTTCCTCGATCTCTTCATAGCCATCGATCGGCTTCGGCCTCGGGCCTTCTATCGGCACACCCTTGGAGCCTTCGATGGGGACGCCATGAGGACCATCGATCGGGTCGGAGGGTGCCTTGTCGATTGGAACTCCACTCGGGGGAATGGTTTCCTTCTTGGGCAGGGGCTCGACAACATCTTTCAGTTTTGGAGTCGGCACGCCCACGTCGTCTTCCGCGAGGGCAGGTGGCTGATAGTTCAAGTCGACGTACGTCGACACGGGTTGCGACGTCTGAGTATCGAGCGCCAGCAAGACCGCATCGCCGACTCGTTGCTCGATGCACCGGCGGTCGTTGATGGAGAGGCCTCGCCCGCTTGCGCTTGGCTGGATGATCAGCCCGGAGGGTCGGACGACGGCGCTGATGCTGACGCGGATCATGGTGGCGGCCCCGGGTTGGTAGTCTTGGAGGCAGTCTAGGGGGCTCCCCACCGCCGCTCGAAGCTCAGCGGCGAGATCGCGTGGGGGTTTCGCCAGCTCCTCGGCGGGTTCCTGGGTCGCCTCCAGCTCCTCGCCCGGTTCCTGGGTCGCCTCCGGTTCCTCGGGCCCGACCGGTGCTTGGTCCGCAGGAAGAGGAGTAGCCTCCGCCGGAGTCGAGTCTTCACCATGTTCCGGGCGATTCTCGCAACCCCAGACCAACAGGACGAATGCAGACAACACGAGGACGCGTCTCATCGCGACAGCCTAACTCCGTTGGCAACAGAATGACACCGGAGCGCAATTCGATTCGCCCATTCGCGACGGGCTTCGGTGTCCGCTCGCCGACTCCCGGCTGAGCGCGCCCGCCTCACCGTTCTTCCGTCGCCGGCCCACGGGCAATCCCGTGAGCCGAGGTCATGTGCTTATGGACAGATACCGATGCCCAGGTAGAGGGCTCGCAGGGCGTCCTCCCGCGCGACCAGTGTCCTGGTATCGGGGAAGAGGTTCTGGCTGTTGGCCTCTTCGAGTACGGCGAGGAGATCGGCATCCGTGCTGAACTCCGCCCAGGTCTGATCGACGTCGATGCTCACGCCCTCGAAGAGGGCCGCTGTCTCGGCGCTGATGCGGCCGCGTTCGGCGGTCGATTGACCGCCTCCATTGCGTCCCCTACGAGACCGTTCTGACTGAAGGAGATGCCCATGAATCGGATGTTGGTGGTTGCGGGGTTGTGGCTTCTGGGAATGGCTAGCGCCTGCGGTACGCCGGAGGAAGTTGCTAACATTGAGGCAGCGGAGGACATGGAGCAGACGTCGGGCGACGAGCGGATGATGGTCCAGTCCGAAGAGGGAGACAGCGCCGGCGGGGGCTACTTGATGTCGCCGAACGCCGAAGAGGACATCGAGATGCAAAACGAGCCGTACCCCGAATAGAACACCGGGACCGAACCGAGGTTGGTTTGCGCAAGGTTGCGATCTATACGCTCACCCGAGGCAGGGGCCGGGAACTAGCCGCGCCACTGGCGTTGCCAGGACGAGCGTTGAGCCTTGCCCTTGCGTGTAGCTTTGGGCTTTCCTCTTGGGCGTCCGCTCAAGATGTGACTCATGAGCAAGGGCCATTGCTGGACGGCCTCGACTGGCAGGTGATGGCGAGCGGCTTCTATTTGTTCAACGCCAACCGCGTTGCCGGACCCTACAACGAGCTCGACTACCCGTACACGGGCTACATGGGCTTTGGACTCAACTTTGCGGGCGGGGACGTCAGCTACAGGGGTGAGAAGTTCGCGGTCACCGTCGGTTTGCGATTTGGCACGGCGGCTTCTCAGTTGAGTGCTTTGGCGCCCCTCAAACAGGGGTTCGTGAGTTGGATCCCGCACGAGAAGCTCACGCTCGACTTCGGCTGGTTCGACACCATCTACGGTGCTGAGGTCGCCGACGAGTGGAAGAACCCGACCTTCACGCGCGGCGCGCTCTACTTTTTGCAACAGCCGTTCAACCACATGGGTCTGCGCATGACCGCAACCTTCAACGAGCAGGTGGCGCTCAAGTTCCTGATCGTGAACGAGAACGTCGCGGTCGGGCAGGTTGGCGGCAGCCCCACCCCGGTCGACCTCGACGAAACCCCCGCTCTCGGCGCACGCCTCGACATCTCGCCGATCGACGTGCTGAGTCTCGAGATGGGCTACTTGACCGGGGCGAGCGGGCAGAACGGAAACAAAGCCTGGGGCCATTTTTTCGATCTGATCCTAACCGCCCAGATCAAGCGCTTCACCCTGATTTTCAACGGCAACGCAACCCTCGATCCGCCTGTCGGTGACGGCCAGTACTCGTACGGCGTGGCGCTTTCCGGCGACATGACGGTTCACGACCACTGGAGAGTCGGCGCTCGCGTCGAGTACCTTGGGGGCACGGTCGCGCTCCCCGCTGGCAAAGACCCCGATCTCCTCACCGTCACGGCCACCGTGCGATACATTCCCGTCCAGTATCTCATCATCTCGCTCGAGCCGCGCTTCGAGCACTCACCGCAGGACCTCTTCTTCACTCGAAGCTCGCCCACAGACCCGACCACGGGGAACCGAATCGCAAACGGTGATATCTACTTCGGCCTGGTACTCGGCGTCAGCGCGTATATCGGCAATTGAGTAACCACACCGACGCAACGGGCTACACTTGGCGCATATGCGGGAACAACGATTCGCAGGCATCACCGTTCGGCTGATGGGGGGCGAGGATCGCCAGGGCGGCGGCGAGGGTCCTCTTGTAGTGTTGATGCACGGATTCGGCGCGCCGGGGACTGACTTGATCGGTCTATGGCGGGCTCTCGATGTGCCACGCGATCTGCGCTTCGCGTTTCCAGAGGCGCCGCACGAGATACCCGGCATGTTCGGCGCACGGGCCTGGTGGATGCTCGATCTTGCGCGCGCCGAGCAAGCGATGGCGCAGGGGCCCAGGAGTTATGCGAGCGAGATCCCCCCGGGGATGGAGGACGCGACCGATCGGGTCGTGCAGATGATCGAAGCGCTGCAGGAGGAGCTCGGCGTGCCCAGCGAGCGCCTGACTGTGGGCGGTTTCTCCCAGGGTTCGATGGCGGCGTGCAACTCGGTGTTCACGAGGAACGTGACGCCCGGCGGCTTGGTGATCCTTTCAGGCACACCTGTAAATCTCGAGGCGTGGAAAGCCGGCATGGCGTCCAAGCGTGAGGTCCCGGTGTTCCAAAGCCATGGCATGCACGATCCGCTTCTTTCGTTTCAGGCCGCCGAACTCCTGCGTGACGAGATGCGCGAAGCCGGCCTATCGACCGAGTGGGTCCCTTTTCGAGGCGGTCACGAGATCCCGATGCAAGTGCTCGAAGGGCTCGGCCGGTTCTTGTCCACGATGAGCTAGTGACCCTTCACGTCCTCGAGTGCCGCGACTTCGTCTTCGCGTCCGCGCACGACTCGCTGGCCCGCGAGGGGTCCACGGTATTCCGTGACGACGGTGCATTGACCCTCGTGGCCATCGCGTTCGAAGTAGATCACCACCCAGTCGCGGACACGGCCTAGCTCGTGGGCTCGGTCGGTGTTGGAAAACAGTGAGCTGAAGTGCCAGCCGTCTTCGTAGCTGTGAAGGATCGGGAGCCACGCGGCGCCCTCGGGGTTGTTCCGCTGCGGCGTGATTCGGGGGAGCTCGTCGGCTTCGGCGTTCTCTCGGTATCGTCGATCGATCTCGAGCAAGAGGCCGACATCCGGTCTTGCTTCGACCGTCTCGGGCGCGCTGACCTGAGCGCCCGCCCGCTGTAGCTCCTCGAACCTGCGCGCTCTCCCGCGCGAAGAACGTGCGAGCATCGTCGCCAAGATGCCGCGTATCGCTTCGAGGCGGCGCGGGCCAAAACCGGCCACCGCATCGAGCCGCCCATCGTGCGCCGCGACCTCCAGCGCTTCGAGCGTGTCGATGTCGAGCTCTCGATGGATCCGCTCGGCGAGCTCTTCGCCGATCCCTGGAACCGTCTTGAACAGCTCGACCGCGGACAGTGTGCCGTTGAGCCGCTCGAGCAAACGAAGCCGCCCCGCATGTGCGATCTCATCGATCGACGCGGAGAGGCTCGAGCCGATTTGCGGCAGCGCATCGAGGCCTTCGCGCCCTTCGGTTAGCGCCAGGTCCTGTATGTTCGTCTCGTGGCGTCGAACCACCGCGGCCCCGGCCCGGTACGCGTCGATTCGATAGATGTTGGCATGCTGCGCCTCGAGGCGGTCGGCCACTTGTTCGAGGATGTCCGCGATCTGCTCATTGGTGACGGTTGGCGGCCGAGATTCCACAGCTGCATCAAGCCAGCAGATCGAAGCGAGCGCAACAGCCTGGACCTCGGTCGCTCGATGAAGCGACCCGCCTTGTGAATCTCACAGAGATCGAGCACAAGAACGCACGTGCCCATCTTGGTTGGCGAAGGCCTGTGCAAGGCATATGGCGAGACGCGCCTTCTGGACGGCGTGGACCTGTCGATTCACGAGGGTGAGCGGCTGGGCCTCGTGGGGAACAACGGCTCGGGCAAGTCGACTCTGGCGCGTATCTTGGCCGGGGAGGAGCTGCCAGACGAGGGGCGGGTCGCACGTCGGCGCGCCGCGAAAATCGTCTATCTACCGCAGGAACCGAGCCTCCCCGCAGGCCGTCGGGCGCGAGAGGTCGTGCTCGAAGGGCTCGGCGCCTGGGCTGAGGCCTTCGAGCGCCACGAAGCACTCAGCCGGCTGATTGCGGCGCAAGATCCGGGCTGGGAAGCGTATTTGGAGCAGCAAACCGCAGCGGCCCAAGAGGTTGAGCAGCTCGGGGGCTGGGAACACAGTCATCGGGCCGACGTGCTGATCCAGCAGCTCGGTCTTCGCGAGATCGATTGCAGCGTCGACGAGATGAGCGGCGGCGAACGACGGCGAGTCGCGCTCGCGCGGCTTTTGGTCGAAGAGCCCACGTTGGCGATTCTCGATGAGCCGACCAATCACCTCGACGCCGACACGATCGAGTGGCTCGAAACCTATCTCCGCGAGCAGTACCGCGGCGCGTTGATGCTGATCACCCATGATCGGTACGTCCTCGACAGGGTCGTGACGCGACCGCTCGAGCTCGATCAGGGCAAGGTGCACAGTTACGATGGCGGCTGGCACACCTACCTCGGAGCCAAAGCAGAACGGATGGCCCACGTGGACCGCGCCGAGGCCAACCGTCAGAACCTCTTGCGCACGGAGCTCGAATGGCTTCGCCGGTCACCCAAAGCGCGCACGACCAAATCGAAGGCGCGCGTCGATCGAGTTGAAGCGCTCCGAGATGCTACTGGACCTCGGAACGAGCATGTGGCGCAGTTCGAGGCGCAGGCGAAACGGCTTGGCAACACCGTGCTCGAGGCGAAAGGCCTCGGGGTGTGCATCGGCACGCTCGAGCTCATCGAATCGCTCGATCTGATCTTATCTCGCGGAGACCGCGTCGGAATTGTGGGTCCAAACGGCGTGGGCAAGACCACCCTGCTGCGCGCGCTTCTCGGCGAGCTCGAGCCGACGCGAGGTAGCGTCGTCGTCGGAACGAACACGAAGTTCGCTTATTTCGATCAAACTAGAAGCGGCTTGACCGAGGACGAGTCCATTCAGCAGAACGTCGCGCCCGATCAGCCGCAAGTCACGTTTCAAGGTCGGTCCGTCGACATTCGGACCTACTTGAAGCGCTTCCTCTTCGCCCCACATCGTGCGCGAAACAAAGTGTCATCGCTGTCTGGCGGTGAGCGTGCGCGCGTAGCGTTGGCCAAGATGCTGCTCGTCCCGGCCAATGTGCTGGTGCTGGATGAGCCAACCAATGATCTCGACGTTGCTACCCTCGCGTCGCTCGAGGATATGTTAGTGCAATCCAACTCGACAGCCCTCATCGTCAGTCACGATCGCTATTTTCTCGACCGGGTCGCGACGAAGATCCTTGCCTTCGAGGGAGATGGCCGGGTCATCGCCTATGCAGGCAACTACAGCGACTATCGAGATCAACACGCCGCGCGTGAGCCGACGACAAAGCGAAGCGCCGACAAGGGCCCCAAGAAGCCAAGGGGAATTTCCCCCCGGAAAGGGCAAAAGCTCTCGTACAAAGAGAAGCTCGAGCTCGAGCGGATCGTGGCTGACATCGAGCGTGCTGAAGCAGACGCCGCTGAGGTCGAAGCTACGTTGAATGACCCGACGCTGTACGCTGCGCGCGCCGAAGAGGTGCCGGCGATCGTTGCGCGCCAACGAGAGCTCCACGATGAGATCGATCGGATGATGACGCGGTGGATGGCGCTCGAGGCCAAGGCGACTTCTTAGTCCCTTCGTGATAACACCGCGGCATGTCCTACGTGGAAAGCGAGGAGCAGCTGATGCTGCGCAAGCAGGTCAGCGAAATTGGCCGCAAGTACGGGCGCCAATACTACGTCGACAAGGCCCGCGACGGACTGCCTCCCACCGAGCTTTGGGAAGAGGTCGGCCGGCAGGGATTCATCGGTGTCAACACGCCCGAGGACTACGGCGGCGGCGGACTAGGGATCTACGAGCTGGCCATCGTGTGTGAGGAGCTCGCCGCTGCGGGCTGTCCGCTCCTCTTGCTGCTCGTCTCGCCTGCGATTTGCGCCACGGTGATCGCGCGGTTCGGTACCGACGCGCAGAAGGAGCGTTGGTTGCCGAACCTCGCATCCGGTGAAGCGAAGATGGCCTTCGCGATCACCGAGCCGAACGCAGGCTCGAATTCGCATCGGCTCGAAACCGCTGCCACCCAAGATGGCGATGACTGGCTTCTGTCCGGCACCAAGTACTACATCTCGGGCGCCGACGACGCGGAGGCGATTCTCGTCGTGGCGCGGACCGGTGGGGCTGAAGACGGACGAGCGCGTTTGTCTTTGTTCATCGTCGATGCGAACGCCTCCGGTCTGGATAAGACGCTCATTCGCATGCAGATCCCGGGAGCCGATCGGCAGTTCACGCTCTTCTTCGACAACGTTCGGGTGAGCGGCGACCGCTTACTCGGAAACGAAGGGCAGGGGCTCTCGCAGGTCTTCGTCGGGCTCAACCCGGAACGCATTCTCGGAGCGGCGTTGGCTAATGGTGCGGGGCTTCACGCGATCGCTCTGGCGAGCAGCTATGCCAACGAGCGGTCGGTCTGGGGCAAACCGATCGGCGCTCATCAGGGCCTCGCGCATCCCTTGGCTCAGGCCAAAATCGAGGTCGAGCTCGCGCGCCTGATGACGATGAAGGCGGCCTGGCTTTTCGATCATGGAAAAGACGCAGGGGAGGCGGCCAACATGGCCAAGTACGCGGCTGCCGAGGCGGCGATCGGCGCGGTCGATACAGCCATTCAGGTTCATGGCGGCAACGGCATGTCGGAGGAATACGGCATCGTGTCGCTCTGGGGCATGGCGCGCACGCTGCGCATTGCACCCGTCAGCCGCGAGATGATCCTCAACTTCATCTCCCAGCACTCGCTGGGGCTGCCGAAGTCCTATTGACGGCTCAGGATCGGGTACGGGTCGCGCTGAAACGCTACCGCTTGGCTCGCTTCGCGCGCTTCTGGCACCGTTTATGCGGTAGCACACCGGCGTCTTGGAAGCCTTCCAATGCCTTTCGGAACGCTTGCGCGCGTCCGTTTTGAACGATGTGCCCGCCCGGGAACTTCACGAGCTCGGTGCCGAAGTGATCTGCGAGGCGCGTGCCATGTTTCAGGGTAGCGAGGCGATCGAATTCTCCCGAAACGATCGAGATGCGCTTCGGTTCGACCTTGGGCATACGGCAGACTGGCGTGATCGGAACGAGTTGCTCGCGGTAGCCTTCGTAGAGTGTCCTCTGGATGTCACCGGAGCCCGGGACCAAGTCGTTGTCGTTCATGACGTCCGGGATGCTTGCGATCGGAATGTAGGACAGCACGAAGTCGACGCCCGAGGTGACCGTTGCCAGCAGCGCTGCGGTGTAGCCGCCCAGGCTCATGCCGACGACGCCGACCTGGCTTGCGCCGGCTTCGCGCATCGCACGAATCGCGATCTGCAAATCCCAGATCGCTTGCCGAAACCCTTCGATGGTGAACGCGGTGTCCTGCTGCGGCCACTCCGGTGGAAACGCGTGCCCCCTGGGCCCGTGAAACGGCAGCGCAAACAACGAGACGCCAATCCCTTGGCGATTGAACTCACGAATCGGCCAGGCGACCCGCTCCATGAGGTGGTGACCCGACGAAAAGCCGTTCACCAGGATTGCCATGGGCTTGCCCTTAACCCGAAGGTTCAGCGTCCGGAGCAGCGCTGTTTGATTGTCTCTATGGCTTCGATACTCGTGCTGGATGTCCTTGAAGATCAACGGGTGCACGCTCTGCCAGCTCCACTCGGCAAAGCCGACACGATGCGGCGCGAGCCAGCGCTTCTTGACGTCGATTCGCCCGGGCGCGGGGAATAGGCCAGCGGGGTTGTTGCGATACGCCCTGTAGTCGTCGCTCGAAGCAAACGCGGTCAGGTCGTGGACGAGCTCGGGAGGGTCCTTCAGGTCAGACGGCTGGAGCTTGGCGATTTGAGAGACGAGGAAGCCGTCGGCCCGGTACGCGAGCTTCTGAACCAATCCGCGCGCCGTAGCAGTCGTTGCGAGCTGGCCGCCGCCACTCTTGAGGGAGATACCGCTAGCTGTGCTGACGTTGGGGGTATTCCAGGCTCGGTGAAGCTCACGCGCCACGATGGTCTAGGCGTATATCGGAACCGGGCGTTCAGTGCAATTGTTGTCGCCAATGCTCAAGCAACACCGGGCGCAAGTTTTGCGCCCAGCGCGTGTAACCCTTCATGTTACGGCGCCCTTGGGTGAGGCTTGCTTGCGTTCTGTCTTTTCAAACACGCGGCGTCTGTGCGCTGAAGCGCAGTCGCTCTACTCGGCGACCTCTGCCATCAGGCGGGCGATCGTGTAGGGGTCGATGTTCGCGCAGGGACGACGATCCTCGAGGTAGCCCTTGCCCTCGAGGTCGGTTGCCATCGGGATGCGGACCGAGGCCCCGCGGTCGGATACGCCGTAGCTGTAGTCCTTGAAGGACGCGGTCTCGTGTGCGCCAGTGAGACGCTCCGCGAGGCCGGCGCCGTAGTGCTCCAAGTGGATCGCGATGCGCTCCGGCTGACCGAGCTTCTCACAGTACTCGTGAATGACTTTCAAGCCGCCGTCTTCACGCATCGCTTTCGTGCTGAAGTTGGTGTGGCAACCTGCGCCGTTCCAGTCGCCCTTCACGGGCTTTGCGTCGTAGGAGATGTCCACGCCGTAGGTCTCGGCGATGCGGCCGAGGAGGTAACGCGCCAGGTACATGTGGTCGCCCACTTCGGTGACGCCGGCGGGTCCGATCTGGAACTCCCACTGGCCGGGCATGACCTCGGCGTTGATGCCCGACATCTTCAGACCGGCCTTGATGCATGCGTCCATGTGCTCTTCGACGATTTCGCGGCCGAACACGTACTCGGCGCCGACGCCGCAGTAGTACGGACCCTGGGGACCGGGGTAGCCACCTTCGGGGAAGCCGAGCGGGTAGCCGTCCTTCATCATCGTGTATTCCTGCTCCATGCCGTACCAGCAGTCGAGATGCTTGAGACGCTCTTCGGTGGCTGCAGTGGCTCGGCGGGTGTTGGTCGGATGAGGCGTTCCGCCGTGTGTGACGACTTCACAAAGCACGAGCAGATTGTCGCCACCGCGGAGAGGATCGCGACATACGAACACCGGGAACAACTGGCAGTCGGAGTTGTCGCCGGTCGCCTGGTTCGTGCTGGAGCCATCGAAGCCCCAGTGCGGCAGGGCCGCGACACCTGTGATTGCACCGAGAACCTTCTCGATGATGTTCGCTTCGAGCATTCTGGTCTTCGAGCGAAGAAGCGGGGTCGGTTCGGTGCCGTCGATCCAGATGTATTCAGCCTTGATGATACTCATCGTTCCTACTCCTAAACGTGTTCTCGTCGCCGGGGCGCCGGCGACGGAGTCGGCGGTGTACCACGGGTGGATTAGAGCCTCAGGGGGTAATTCACCGTGCCGAAGAACTCACTGCCGGATCTCTGGCCTGCGATTGTTTCCGGAAAGTTTCTTAGCCCTTTCCCCATTGAAAAAACACCCCTTGGGGAGCTCGATCCGGCGCTTTTAGGCCATTGCCAGACGGCGCCTCAGGCCCTTTTTGCCGTTTCCCATCTCCAGCTGAG
>CAXMRM010000155.1:0-9700 GCA_964196015.1 uncultured Myxococcota bacterium | reverse complement strand
GCGATGTTGGCTGGCCATCAGGATCACCGAGGTGCCCGCTAGCTGTGGGTCGCCTTTGATGGCCCGGGTGACTTCGTACCCGTCGATCCCGGGCAACGACGCATCGATGAATGCGACGTCCGGACCGAAGTCACGCCCGTGTTGAAGTGCAAGCTCGCCGCTCTCGACGGCGAGCAGCTCCGCGTCTTCCCCCGCGAAAGTCATCTCCATGACCTTGCGCATGGTCACGCTGTCTTCGACGATCAAAATCCTCATCGACTCAAGCCCCGTTCACTAGGATGTATGCTCGCTGACATACGCGATCGGCACCTTCCCGGTCAAGAAGCGGCGCGCACGGTTTGACCCGCTTCGTAGCCGCCGCTAGGGAGCGCTGGTGTCGGATTCGGACCTACGCTGGCTCTACCGCGACAAGGCCCCGAGAGCTCCGGAAGGCCGCTTTTCGCTCGAGGGACTGATCGAGAGATCAGGTCCCATCGAGCTAGACATCGGTTTTGGCCGTGGTTTGTCCCTTTTCGAGCGCACGGCTGCCTCGCCCGAAAGCCGCATCATCGGGATCGAGATCAAGACCAAGCTCGCGTACAAAGTAAACGAGCGGCTCCAAAAGCGCGATCTCCGAAATGTGACGATCCTCTGCGGGGATGCGCGCGAAATCTTGAAAAGAGCTGAGCCGAGCGGATCGGTTCAGCGGGTCGCGCTTCATTTTCCAGACCCCTGGTGGAAGAAGCGGCACGACAAGCGGCGGGTCATCGGGGAGACCCTCCTGACTGAGTTGGCCCGCCTGATGAAGCCTCGGGGCCAGCTCTTCATCCAGAGCGACGTCGAGCACCGGGCCGAACAGTACGTGGCACAGCTTGGCAAGACGGCAGGTTTCACGCTCGCGTCTGACAGTGGCTATGTCGACGCGAACCCGTTCGACGCACGCTCCGATCGGGAGAAGCGAGCCATTGAAGACGGTCTGCCGGTTTGGCGGATCCTCGCGACGCGGGACTAGTTACCGAAGGGCGACGGTGTTGCACGCCTGCTGCCCACGCTCTCTCAGCTCTTCTTGGCGCTCTTCGAGCGTCTCGTCAGGCTCGTAGCCCGGGATGAAGTAGCCGATGTCGTCAACGACGTCGTAGAGTTCTTCCCCCTCTGCAAGGAGCTTGCAGTTGCGCTTCCGCAGGGCCTCCACCAAGAGCGGCACCGCGTCGAGGCTGTGCGGCTTGGTGTCGTGGAGCAGGACGATGCCGCCTCGGTCTCCGGTCTCTCGCTCTCGGCGCTCGAGGACGCGGAAAAAGGTGCGAACCACATCCTGTGGCGTGCTCACCTCGAGGTCGCCCGCGTAGAGCGCCCACATCACGCTGGTGTATCCGTTTTCGCTGAGCAGCCGCTCGACGCGTTCCGAGATAGCGCCGCCCGGGGGACGAATCAATCGTGGCTTCCTGCCGATGGTCTCCTCGATTTTCCGTGCGCTGATCGCGAGCTCGGCTTGGATCTCCGCGTTGCGAAGCAAGGGAAGCTGACGGTGGGTCTCGGTGTGGTTACCGATCATGTGGCCCCTGCGAGCGGTCTCACGGACGATTTCCGCGTGCTCCCTCTCCCAAGGGTTGCCGTTGCCAAAGCTCTCGGTCTTCACGAAGAAGACCGCCGTGATGCCGAGTTCGTCGAGTATGTCCAAGAGGCGCGGCGTGGTTCGGCGCGAAGGACCGTCATCAAAGGTGAAGAGGATCGTACGGTGCCTGGTGCCGCCGTGAATCTTCAGGCCGCTCGGGAAGCGCAAGCCCGTCAGGTCGCGGTGGGCGATCGGCGTGCGCTCGACCACATCGGGCCCGGGCTCGGCGTGCATGGGTTCGACGATGGGGGCGGGGGCGTGGCGGATCGCCGCCGGCGCGATCGCGGCCGACGGGGTGCTGACCTCGGAGGCACCGGCAAATGAGCCGCCCGCGACCATCACGAGGGCGCAGCAGCTCAGTCGAACCTTCCATGGGATCCAGGGCATGTTGAGACCGATCGTATGGAAGCGTGGGCAGCAGACGCGAGAAAGCCGCAGCAACTGGACAGGTCTGCAGTTGCAACGGGGGATCGCATCGAGTACCCCGTGCGCCCAACGAGCAGCAAGTGATCCAAGTCGAAGCTCTCAGCAGGCGGTACGGAAGCCGATTCGCGGTAAACGACGTATCGTTCCGCGTGGAACCCGGGGAGATCGTTGGCTTCCTCGGTCCGAACGGGGCTGGTAAGACGACGACCCTCCGGATGCTGACCGGCTATCTCGCACCGACTTCGGGCAACATTCGGATCGACGGCATCGACGCGGTGACAAACTCGATTCGAGCCCGCGAACGCCTTGGGTACTTGCCCGAGGGCGTGCCGCTCTACCCGGAGATGCGCGTGCACGAGTATCTGCGCCATCGCGGCGCGCTCAAGAGCGTCGCCAACGTCGCTGAAGCGGTCGATCGCTCCCTCGAGCTCGCAGGCGTTGCGGACGCACGCACGCGAATCGTCGGTCAGCTCTCGAAGGGCTACCGCCAGCGCGTGGGACTCGCCGATGCGCTCATCGCCGATCCGCCCATCCTGATCCTCGACGAACCGACCTCGGGCTTGGACCCCAACCAGGTCAGGCAATTCCGTGATCTCGTGCGGGGCTTCGGTGGAAAGAAGACGGTGCTGCTCTCGACCCACATCCTTTCCGAAGTCGAGGCGATATGTGACCGGGTGATCATCATTCGCGAAGGCCGGAAGGTCGCCGACCTTGCGCCGGGCGACGCGGAGACCAGCCTCGAGGACGTGTTCGCCGAGCTCACGACTTCTGGGGCGACTGAGGACGCCTCATGAAGAGCGCATGGCTGGTCCTGAAGCGGGAGCTCGCATCGTTCTTCCTATCGCCTCTTGCGTATGTGGTGCTCACGTCCTGGCTGGTCTGGAACGGAGTCGTCTTCTGGGTCCTCACCGAGTTCTACTCCCGCAACGCGGTCTCCTCGGGCGCGTCATCCCCACTGTCGGGCTTTTTCGGTGGAAGCGCGCTCTTCTTCATCCCGCTTCTAGTTTTCGTCCCGGTCCTCACCATGCGGCTCGTCGCGGGCGAGAAGCAAACGGGGACGCTCGAGATCTTGATGACGGCGCCCGTCTCGGAGACCTCGGTCATCTTCGGGAAGTACGGCGCGTCACTCGTGATCTGGTGCGTGTTGTGGCTTCCGACGGTCATCTACGCCTGGATCATGAGCCAGCACGGAAGCGTCGACTGGGGAGCCGTCGCGTCGAGTTACTTTGGGATATTCTGGCTCGGCACCTACTTCATGGCGATCGGTCTGCTGATGAGCGTGCTTGCGCCCACCCAGATCATCGCCGCGGTGCTCTCGTTTGTTGCGCTCGGCGTCTTGTTCACCCTGGGCATCGGTGAGTTCGTGCTCGACGGGGCAGCACGTGATGTCTGTGCGCACTTGAGCATGTGGGGCCACATGCAGGGCTTCTCCAAGGGTGTGGTCGACACACGTTACCTCGTCTTCGATCTCTCGGTCGCCGTCCTGGCCGTCGGCTTGAGCATCGGAGCTTTGAAGGCGCGGAGGCACGGGTGAGCGCGCAACCTCGCACCCGCCTGAATCTATTGCTCACCGCCGTGCTGGGCCTCGCGGTCGTCGTGCTGGTGAACTACATCTCGGCCCGTCACTACAAGCGGTGGGACTGGACCTCCCACGCCTTATTCACGCTTTCCGACCGTAGCCATCAGGCGCTGCGCGAGCTCGAACAGGACGTTCAGATCTATGTTTTTCTGGGTCGAGACGAGCAGGACTTCGCCGACGTCGAAACGCTGCTCGAAGAATACAAGGCCATCACCGACAAAATCGCCGTCGAGTGGGTCGACCCCGACCGCGACCGCGCGCGCTACCAGGTCCTCGCGGACAAGTTCGGGATCGACAGCTGGCTTGCGGGCGAAGTGACGCTGTCCCAGGTGCCCGTCGTCGTCGTCAGCGGCGACCGCAAATGGAAGGTGGAGCGCCATCAGTTGATCGTCGAAGATTTCGAGAGCTTCGACGATGCCGACGGCCACAAGCTCGACCTGCAGTCCGAGCGGGCGCTGACCGGCGCCATCCTGGAAGTGACGACCGGCGAGCCGACCAAGGTCTGCGTGACGTCGGGCCACGGCGAGTGGGAGGTCGAGGCCTACGGAGATCGCAGCCTCGATGCGGTGGCGCGCGAGCTCGAGTGGGAAAAGATCGAGGTGGAGCCGCTGCAGATTCGCGCGGACGACGTTCCCGAATCCTGCGACGCCTTATTCGTCATCAGCCCGCAGCGCTCGTTCTCCGCAGAGGAAGTCGCCATCGTCGACCGTTATCTCGCATCCGGTGGCAACGTGCTCCTCGCGTTTGACCCAGTGCTCAAAAAGGAAGAGCTGACCCCGACGGGCTTCGAAGCCTCGCTCGAACAGCGGGGGATCCTCCTCGGGGACGACCTCGTCATCGAGAACGACACGGCACAACAGCTGCCGGGCAACCCAGGCGACCTGTTCCTCGTCACCAACCTCGGGACGCATCGCCTCGTCGATACGATCCGGAAGCGCGGCGGCGGAATCCTCTTGGCGGTGGCCCGCTCGGTGGGCGTGGCCGACGGAAGCGCCGCCGATGTACTCTTCCGAACGAGCCCCAACGCGGTCGCCGAATCCGACCTCACTCGCGCACTGGACCCCGACGCCAAGGGAGAGCCGACGACGCCGAGTACCGTGTCGCTCGCAGTCGCTTGGGAGTATGTCGCACCGCTCGGCGACGACCTGAAGCCGGTGAAAACCGAAGGGCCGACCCCGGGCCACCTGCTGGTCGTCGGCGACAGTGACTGGATGAGCCCCGAGCTGCTCGACAACCCTCAGCTCTCGAACATCGACTTCCTGTCCTCGACGGCCGGTTGGCTCACACAGCGCGAAGCCTTGATCAACATCGCGCCACGCAAGACCAACGCGCGGGCCGTCATCATGAGCGACGCAGATTTGCAGAATCTATTGTTCAGAGTCGTGGTTCTGTTGCCGCTGGCAGCGTTCATCGCCGGCTTCGGCGTTTGGTGGTCGAGGCGATCGTGAGCGCGCGGACCCCGATCATCCTGTTCGTCATCGCGGCTATCTTGTTGGCGTATGTGCTGCTGTTCGAGCGTGGCCGGCCCGGGCGCACCGAGCTCGAATCGCGGTCTGGGTTCTTGTTGGAGGCAGTCGTCCGCGAACGGATCACCCGCATCCGAATCTCCTCGGGCGAGGAGCGCATCGCGCTGCTCCGGCAAGGCGAGGGCTTCGACGAGACCTGGACCCTCGAAGAGCCGAAGCAAGCACCGGCCGACCCCAGCGCCATTGAAGACTACCTCCGTAACTGGGAGTTTGCGATCCCCGTTCGCACCCTGGAAAGCCCCACCCCGGAGGACCTGCAGAGCTTCGGCATCGACACACCGAAAGCAGAGGTCACGTTCGAGATGGGGCGTGCGAAGGTGCGGGTCTCCCTCGGCTCGGGCTCTCCGGTGGACGGGGGCGGGTACGTGCGCATCGACGACGGCCAGCAAGTGACCGTCGTCGGCAACGACGTCGTCGCGCTCTTCGACAGCACCGCGGACGCCTTCGAGCTCAAAGGCGACGCAGGGGCACCCGACCTGTCGGATCTAGTCGGCGCCCAAGAAGACGCAGCCGTCGCCGCGCCCTGATTACTTCGCTTCGGCCTTGGCGAGCGTCTCGTGGGACGCGTACTCGATCAACCCACTGCTCGTATTGAAGCCGCCCGAGGAGATCAGCGTGAAGTGACCCTTTACGCGAACCTTGTTGCCAACCGCAAAGTCTCTCGGCACCACGACCGCGCCGGAGATGGTAGTCGTCTTGCGTCCACGGCGAGCGCGGGCGAGCTGCTCCTGGTTGTCGGCGTAGCCCACGATGAGCAACTGCTCGGCTCGGTCGGTCTGGTCTGCAGTGTCCGCGATGAACATGTGCGGCGCGGCGACCTTCGGACATTCCTCTTTCTTCCGCTTCTTACAGGCCGGTGGCTCGTAAATCTCCATGATGTAACCAGTCACGGAGAGGTCGGTGCCGAGCACCTTGCTCAGCCGCTGACGAAGGCCATACGCGCTGTACGACTCATCTTCGTACGTCGTTGGAAACGGTGGCGGCGGTAGCGTCGGAACCTCGGGAAGGTCCGGGACGATTTCGGGCAGTTGGTCTGCCTCAGTATCGGCCTCCGAAGCAGCCTTGATTTGTTCACAACCGGCGCTCAGCAGCGCCCCAGCCAAAATCAGGCCAATTAAACGAGCTCCCATGTTCCCCCCTGTCTCGAGCAAAGTAACACGGGCGATTCACGAGCGACAATCTAGCGGCCTGCCGACGCGCAGCCGCCGTCCTCGGGCAGGGGCTGTTCGAGGGCCATTTTCAGTGTGGGCGGAACCCCTTCGGCGCCTCCGAGCTGTTTGACCGCCGCTTCGGCCTCCCGGGTGCCGAGGACGCGCAGCGCCTCGATGGCGCGGGCGGCGTTGTTGAGGTCCTCGGTGAGCGCGTTGCTGGGCGCGGCCCGCATTACGACACGGAACAGGGCTTCGACCGCATCAGTCCGGCAGTGGGCGACCACGTAGTCGATTGCCGCTGTGGTCACGTGCGGCCATTCGCTGCGGGCACGCAGCCTCCGGTGAATGCGCTCCCAGCCCTGGTCGTGTGAGGAGGCAGTGAGCACCTCGATGGCGGCCACGCGGACCACGGACATCGAGTCGTCAACCGATGCGACGACCACCGGGATTGCGTCACCTTCGGTTCGAAGACTGGTGACCGCCTCGGCGCGAACCATGGGCCATGTGTCACGGCGAGCGAGCGTCGCGCGCTCCACCAAGGTGTCCGAGTCACCGGACAACGCGGTCGCGGCTCGCGCACGAACGCGCGGGTAGGGGTCGCCCAGCGAAGCGCGAGCATCCTCACGATGCCCACGGGCCGTGATCGCATCGACGGCAGCCTGGCGAATCATCCATTCTTGGGAGCCATCGAGCTGGCTCCGGACCCAGCGGTCGACCTCGTCGCTCGGACCCGCCAGCGACGCGCTTTGAAGCAGTCGCCACCTGGCCGGGAAGTCGGTCGACTTCGGCGCAGCGTACGCGATGAACGAAGCGACGACGTCGCGATGCTCCTCGATCGAGGTCAGGCCCATCGCGGCGCTTGCAACCACTGCGGCAGTGGGCCCTTTGGCGAGCCACGCAGCAAGTCGTCGGCCCGCGTCCTGGTCTGAGCGCTGGACTGCGGTTCCAAGCGCAATGCGGAGGCCCGGGCGGTCCGCGCCACCATCCTCGGCCATCGCTGCGAGGAGCGGCTCGATGGCGAAGGCGGGCTCGGTGCGCGCCAACAACGACGCCGCGCGATCACCGACAACGGGATCGGAAAGGAGCACGACCAGGCCAGCGCGTCCCCGGGTTGTGGTCCGCCCCAGGGTAGTGAGTGCGCGGTTGCGGAGTTCCTCGTCGTCAGAGCGAGCGGCTTCGACCAACGCCTCGACGGCTGCGTCGTGCTCCTTGGCAAGCTGAGACAGAGCGCCGAGGGCACGCTTCTGCCCTAGCAAAGAAAGGGACGGCCACGCATCGCGGAGTTGCGTGGCGGCCCGCTCACCACCCGATTGGAGGACCTGCACCGCGGCAATCGCTTGGTCGTGATCAGCGTCGAGGCTTCGGACAGCGTCCGCGAAGGGCGCCGGATCCGGCGCAGCGGAGACGCTCCCCAGCCAAGCGGTCAGCAACACGAAGGTTGCCAGCGCAGTAGCGCGGCTGCGGTTCGTCGTTGCCACTCGATCACCGTTCCGTCACGCAGCTCTAGCACGCGGTCGCGGCGATGAGGGCGACCGCCAGAGGCAGTGGCAAGACCCCCGAGATGGCTAGTGCAGTAGCCGCTCTTAGCGCCAGAATGGCTAGTGCAGTAGCCACTAGTGTGCTCCGAACGCCCTGGTTGACACCCAAATAGAGCAGCGTCCGCACCCCATGGACTTCGACTTGAATGCGTGAGGCGATCTCTCTGCGGGGTCATCGGAGGAGGGTCGAAGGCTCGAGGCGGAGCACATGCGCAAGCACTTTGCAGCGGAAACCGCCATGACGGAGAGGGCCGCTACGGCGAGAGGCAGCCTTCGCTGCACAGATTCCAGTAGCTCGCGACGAGAGAGATTATCACTGGAATTTCCGCCCAGAAACACGTCGAATACCCCTTCACAACCTCGATCAAGGACCCATATAGTCTTAGTTGCCCCACGATAAAGCCAGGTGTTCGAGAGATGGATCGACGCTCGCCGTGCATTCCGGCACGGTGCGTGCATCCCGATGCGAGTGGAACGAATGGTTCACACCCGATGGAAGAGTCGGGCGGTTTCGAGTGTTCGCCCAGTAAGACGGCGGTGCTTCAGATCGCCGGGCGCCACCGGAAGGCAAGAGGGAAAATGGCAAGACAGCTAGCGACAAGACAGTCCACGAGGAAGAGCCAGGTGCGGGCCAAGGTATCCAAGCAATCGGAGCCGAAGGCTGAGGCCGAGGTTCGGAAGCCGGCTGAGGTCCAACTGAAGCCCCCCACCCAGCCCGCCGGAGCGGTCGAGCCCAGCAAGGAGCAGCTCGAGAAGGCTCGCGTTGAAAGCGAGAAGGCTCTCAAGGAGTTCGAGCGCCAGGGCGCCGGGGATTCGACCCTCACGCGCTACTTCCGCGAGATGATCGGTCATCGGGTGCTCACCCCTCAAGAGGAGATCGAAGCCGCCAAGCAGGTCGAGCGCCTCGAGATCGGCTTTTGGGAGGCCCTGCTCAGCTACCCATCGTGCTTCGACAGCGTGGCCGCTGTCATCGAGGCACGCGTCGAGGAACAGCCTCTCACCGAGATCGCGACGCTCCGCAAGCTCTGCAAGAGCGCGAAGGCTGAAAAGCTGGGCAAGCGACAGGAAACCCGTTGGAACGCCATCTGTCTCCAGCTCTCGACCAAGATGCGCGAGCTCGACAGCGACCGCCTGTTCGTCCAGGAGTCGGACCGCGCGGTGCACCGTCTTGCCGGTGACTTCGCGGACGAGCGAGACATCATCGGTGACCACGTCCGCATGACCCCCGCGTTCAAGCGGTACTTGCAGCACGTGCGCGGCGCGCAAAAAGCGCAGCAGCAAGCCAAGAACCGCTTCGTCTCCGCGAACCTGCGTCTCGTGGTTTCGATCGCCCGCCGCTACAACCGCGGCCGGCTGCCTCTGATCGACCTCATCCAAGAGGGCAACATCGGTCTGATGAAGGCCGTCGAGCGCTTCGACCACAACCGTGGTTACCGCTTCAGCACGTATGCTTCTTGGTGGATCCGGCACGCGATCAGCCGCGCGCTCGCCGACAAGGGTCGTGCGGTTCGTATCCCGGTGCACATGCTCGACACGTACAACCGCGTCGCACGCGCGACCCAATCCATCGCGACCCGGACCGGCATGGAGCCGACGCCCGAGGAGCTCGAGAAGGAGACGGGCATCGCCGCGGAGAAGCTCGAGAAGATCAAGGGCTACTGGGCCGAAACCCCGTTCTCGCTCGACCGCCCCGTCAACGATGAAGACGGCCGTAAGTTCATCGATTTCCTCGAAGAGGAAAATGTACCGACGCCGTACGAGCAGCTTGTCAGCCAAAAGTGGAGCGAAGAGGTTCGTCGTCTGCTTGAGACGCTGACGCCTATGGAGGCTCGCATCCTGCGCTGGCGCTTCGGCCTCGACAACGAGGACGAGCTGACGCTCAAGGAGAT
>CAXMRM010000154.1:0-8166 GCA_964196015.1 uncultured Myxococcota bacterium | reverse complement strand
AAAAATCGATAGTAATCATCGAGTTACTACAAAGGTGATCCGGATCTTTCAGCCGGCATCATGATATTCAATTGCTAGAGGGGACTGTGCAAGAATGGTGGGCCTGAGCCTCGACGCCGAGGACAGTCTTCGGGCGGAGTTTGTGGCTAACCATGAGCAGCACCGAACCCACTCCGCATCCCAAATCGAGGTATCGCGCCGGTGGGTTCGGATTTCTATGGACGGCATACCAAGCGGTAATCAGATCGTCGGTACTGGTTCGGTGTCCTCCCGCGCGCTGGTAGATGTGCCAATCGCCGATGAGACGATCCCGCCCCGCGTCCTCGGGCCAGCCCGTCGGCTCCTGCCAGGCACTCATTCAGAAAGTCGTGTCGTCCATAGCGGGTTACTAGGAAGCATCGCGGATTTTACCCGACACGGTCGAGAGTGTCACGAGCCGCTCCCGAAGCTTCCGGTTTTGCTGCTCGCGAAGTCCCGTGCCGTTGAGCTCGCACATGCTGACCATTTCGCCGTCGACGGGCACCAGGAACGAACACGATGCCAGCCGCTCTTTGGCGCGTTCCGTGCCGAGCTCGTGCGAGCTCATGAAGTTGTGGACCACGACCGCCGCCGGACTGATCTTCCAATCGCCACCGCGGAGGACCGTCTTCAGGAACCGGGGCAACCAAGCAAGATTGCCGTCCGCGAGGCGGTACACGCCGTAGACTGGCCACTGCCAAAGATACTTCGGAGATCGCGCGAAAAGACCCAGCCATTTTCCGAGGAGCTCGGGAAAATCCGCACCGTCGATGAAAAAGCCTCGGAACGCACCGCTCAGCAACTCGTCGACGAAGCGTGCATCGATCGCCTTACTCTCGCGCTTGACTTCCATGATGCGGATCTCATCGCCGAAGCGAATGACGAAGAACAGGCACACGCTATTGCAATCGGGGTGGCCCATCGTGAACGTGTGGGCGTTCAGCGGGAGCCCGATACCTTCGCACACACGCGCCCAGACACGATCACTGCGGTCGAGTGCCCCGACTCGGGTGCGACCGACGTCGGCAGTCGGCTGAAGGCTGAAGAGTCTAAAAGCGTCGACGTTGCGGAGAAACCAACGCATCACCGCCGGGACCTCCGCCAAGTTGTCGTTGGTCACGGTAAACGTGTGCGCGGCGTGCAGGCGTTGACCGGTCAGCTCTCTTGCGTCCCGGACGAGCGCCGCAAAGGCGTCTCGCGTGCGCATCACATCGGCTTCGCTGGCGTCCTTGGCTTGGCCGATGCGGCCGCGCTGTGTGGTGTCCATGTGAATCCCCACCTTCTGCAAGCCCGCGCGCATGAGCGTGTGCAAATAGCCGGGGTCGGTTGCGAACGTCTGGCCATGCGTCATCAGCATCGGATCGAGCCCAATGTCGCGTGCATACCTCACGATGCGGGTGAGCTCCTCGACCGGCAGAAGGGTCACCTCCCCCGCGGTGAGCTGAAGCGAGCCCGAAGGGCCGGTGTGGGCACGGATCTGATCGAGCTGGGACTTGACGTCCTCGAAAGGGAGGGGCGGTGTGCTATTTGCGGTGCTCGTCAAGTAGCATGCCGTACAGGAAAAATCGCACGCTTCGTACAGGCCGTGCGTGGCCGTACACCCGGCGCTCATGGTGCCAAACCACTGATGTCGAATCCGGCGTATCCCCTCTGGGAGCCCGGCGAACACCTTGCGCCTCGCCACGTCCCGTTCTTTGGCGCCTCCGAACTCGACCGCCCCCTGCCAGATCGCCGCCAGTGTCGTGCCGAGCTTCATCGTCCGCTCACCCTACGGCTCGAGGTGGGGTTCATTACAGTAAAGATCTTTTATCCCTCATGCTCGGCGACCCCCGCGGCAACCCCAACCTGGATTCGGGGTCTCACGCTAGCATCTGACACAGACCTACCTTGACAGGGGGCCCGATGATCCCCCAGCCTCCGAGTCATGCTTAAATTTCCTCGAAGAGCGGCGACCGCTGCGGCCCTTGTCTGCATCCTAATGGCGTCCGGGCCGGCAGATGCCTCCGTCGTCATCGCATTAGACCTCCAGGAGCTGACCGCCGAAGCCGACCGGATCGTGGTCGGGCAGGTCGTGTGGGCCGAGCCGATTCGAATCGCGAACGGAATGATCCGCACCCGCTACCGGGTTCAGGTTGAGCAAGACCTGCGAGGCTCCGGCGACCGCGAGATCATCGTCGAAACCCTGGGCGGCCAAATCGGACGCTTGGCCATGCGCGTCGAGGGAGCGCCTTCATTCTCGCTCGGAGACCGGGCGGTCGTGTTCGTGCGGGAGGACGGCAATGCGATCTTCCAGCCCGTCGGAATGGCTCAAGGCGTGATGCGTGTCGAACGTGAGAACGGCCGCGACATGGTGGTTCCGAGTCGACGAGGCATGTTGCTCGTCCAACCGGACGAGGGTGGCGCGTTGGTCAAGAGCGCGGGTCCGCTGGCTGAAAGAGAGCGCCTCGACCTGTTTCTGTCGCGGGTGCGCGAGATCATCGAAGCGCAACGGGGACAAACCCGATGAGTCGCGCATGGCTCCTGGTGCTCGCGGCAGCGTTCATCGCCAGCGCGGCCCCGAATGACGCTGCGGCATTTTGTCGAACGACAACGGTCGACGAGCAAGCCGCAATGTGCGGCCAGGTTGGCGAACCGCTCTGGTGGCCGACTCCGTGTTTGTCGTACGCGATCGACGAGAACGGCTCGCGCTGGTTCGACCCAGTCCAAACCCGGGCGACAGTCGACGCTTCGTTTACCGCTTGGTCGAGCGTGACCTGCGACACGGGCCCCACCGACATTCAATTTCTGCGGCTACCGGATTCCACCTGCATGACGCCCGAGTACAACAACAGCGGCGGCAACGTGAACACCGTGGCGTTCCTCGACCCATGGGTCGACCCGAGGAACGGCGCCGTGCTTCCCACGGAAATCCTGGCGTTCACGGTCGTATCCTTCGACACACAAACCGGTGAAATCTTCGACGCGGACATGCTGGTCAATGACGAGACGCGCTTGGCCGACTGCGCGACGGACGTTCCCTGCAGGGGCTTTGATCTAGAGAGCATCGTCATCCACGAAGCGGGCCACTTCATCGGCATCGGGCACTCCCCGGTTGCGGAGGCGACGATGTTCCGAGAGGCGAGCCCCATCGGCGCCATCGACAGGCGCACCCTCGATCAAGACGACATCGACGCGACCTGCACCATCTACCCGCCCGGCTCCCTGCAGTCCGAGTGCAGCGAATCAGACTTCACCCCGCGCGGTGGCCTAGACCTCAACTGCGAGGACAGCGTCGACAACGGCGGCGGAGGCGGCTGCTCGACAGCGATCGGCGACGGCGCGCGACACAGATGGAGCTGGGCCCTCCTCGGTTTCGGGCTTCTCCTCTGGTCGCGGCGACGCCGTGCCAGGGGGCTCGGCGCCAGCCTTAGGTGAGCAGCAGCAGCGCCAGGGCGATCATCGCGGGCAGGCCCTGCATGAACAGGATCGACATCTTCGCCGTGATCCCTCCGTAGAGCCCGGCCAGTGACACGCAGGCGAGGAAGAACACCTGCAACGTGAAGGCGGTATCCGGATTCGGCACCAGGAAGCTCAGCACGAGCCCTGCGACGAGGAAGCCGTTGTAGAGGCCTTGGTTGGCAGCGAGTGTTTTCGATACCTCCGCGTCTTCCTTCGAGAGGCCGAAGGTCTTTCGGCCCAGAGGCTTCGTCCAAAAAAACATCTCGAGGACCATCGCCCAGACGTGGAAGATGATGACGAAGACGATGAGCGCTGTAATGACTACCGACATGTGGGGGCGAGCCTATCAGCCCTGCGCACTACACGAAAGGGTCATCAGCGGCTCTCAGCGGCACGTGCCGCGATCTGTTGCTCGGCGTGCTGCACGAGCGTGTCCTCGACGGGGGTGTAGTCAATCCCCAGGTGCTCGCGGCTTCGTGTGTTGTCGAAATCGACTAGATAGCCCGCGTTCGCGCTGATGTACTTCCATGAGAAGCCTTGGCTCGGTCCCGCGAGGTACAGGAGGAACTTCGGGATGAGCCTTTTCGGGAAGGGATACTCGTCGCTCAAACGCTTCCGCAAGATCTGGCTCATTTCGAGGAACGTCTTGGAGTCGGCCACGAGAATGTAGCGCCCGCCGGCGTCCGGGCGGATTGCAGCCTCCACGTGCGCCTTTGCGACATCACGGACATCGACCACCCCAAAGCACAATGGTGGCGCGCCCATCTTGAACACCCCGCCAAGCATGTCTCGGATGAATCTGATGCTTTCGGAATCACCGCGAGGTGTCTTGCTCGGCCCCAGGATGAATGCGGGGTTGATCGTGGAAAGGGTCCAGCGGCGCTGGGCATCGTGCATGTCCCATGCCGTCTTTTCGGCCAAGGTCTTCGAGTAGCTGTAGGGCAGGTGGTCGGCGGAGCTCGTCGTATTCCAGTCGTCCTCGGTGAACTTGCCATCCGGCGTGTTGGCCAGGTCTTGGGAGTCTCCATACATCGCTGCGACGCTGGAGGTGAGCACGACCGCCTTGACCGACTCGGCCTTGTTGACGGCCCCCAGGACGTTCTTCGTCCCTTCCACCGCGACTCAAAAGCTCCCAGACGACCCACGAGGCGGCGTAGCCCGAGGCGCCTGTCACGACGAACGGCGGATGGGACGACAAATCATTCATCACAAGGCCTTCTTGTCTGGGTTGCTATGTTGAGGCTGCTCTGCGCCGCCGCCGAAGACGATCCCCGCACTGCTGTACGTAGTGCCGAAGGTTTGCACGAGCATGACGACTTGGACCAGCAACCATAGGGCGAATCGCGCCGCACGCCAGAGGTGCGACAACGATCGAGTTATGAGCCCGGTTTCGATTCGCCTTCATGCGGAAGCGTAGGGTCAGGGCGAAGCGCGTCTACCGGTACGGAGTCCCATTCGACCGCCTCGGTTCGGAATGTGTGCGCCGGCATCTCCATGCCGCCCGGTCCGATGCCGAACAGCGTAATCTCCTTGGCGATCTTGACGCCACCGAAGTCTTCGTAGTCGCGGTACCGCGCGGAGCCGACCATGCTGGCCCCTACATCGCGCACGGTGAAATCGGTTCGAGCCAAGAGGCCTGTCTCCGGATCGATCCAAAGAACGTATTGGTCAATTTTCGAATCGGGTTCCGCGGTTTCCCAAGTCGTGAAAAGCAGGTCGTACGGCTTGCCTTCCCAAACGTCTTGGCCGGCTTCGAGGGCCACAGTCGCCGACTCCATGCGAAGCGGTAGCTCGAGGAAGTATTGCGTGGTGGGGACAACGAACTCGACGGTCGTGTCCTCCTCGAAGACGGGTTCTTCGCCAGCCTTGGCTGTCCAAGTTTTCCAGCTTTGGATGCCCCAACGGTCGCCTTTGCGGGGGCCGCTCAACAGCTCGAGCTGGCCCGTCCACGCGCCTCGAAGGAAGTGACCACGGAGCGCCTGCGGAGACTCTTCCCAGTGCATCATGAACCGCTTCATCAGCTCGCCATGCCAGGCGTCCTCGAACGTCACCTCCATCACTTGGTACTCTTGCCAAGCGCTAGCCCCGTGCGCTTCGGCCAATGCTTCGAGCCGCTTCGCGCCGGTCTCACGCGCGCCGGGCGAGTCCGCGACCAGGCTATCGGGGCGAATGTCGACGACGTACAGGTACTTCATCGCAACGCCGCCGACCAAGATCAGGACGGCGACCAGAAGTACGGTTCTGAGCCATCCACGACCGCCCAATCCGGTCACTCCGTAGCGCCCAGCAACATGTGCAACAGCCAAAACGTGAGAAGCCCCAGCACGAACGCGGGAAACTTCTTGTTTCGGGATGCTGGAAATTGCCCATTGAACGTGCGAAACATCATGAATCCGGTGAGCGCAGCAGTGAGGACATCGATAACGAAGGGCTCCGGGCGCCGGAACAGGTTCAGGGCATAGCCAACGACCACGCCTGCGAGAAGTATCCAGCGCCCCGATCTGACGAAGCGGCCCCCATATTGCTTTTGCAGCTCGATATCCGTACTGAGCACATCGAGCGCGAGCGAAAAGGCGAAGACTAGGGTGAGGATGGGCGTCGGCGGAAGCTGCAGGCCGAGCGTGAAAACCAGGAGCCCATCGTAGAGAAAGAACACCCACAGATACGCATGATATTTGATCGGATGGTTCTGCTTCGGTGCTTGGAACAGGACGTCTAGGCCGTAAAAAAGCACGAAGCCGAGCAGGGTGACAAAATAGATCCGCGGACCTACGACTTTGTCGGAAGCGTCGAGGCTCGGGATGAGATGGAGGAAGACGTAGGCGACCGAAAGCCCTCCGCCGAAGGCCTCCTGTTGTGCCGGGTACCTTCTAAGCCGGAACACTCCCGGTGAGATGAGGTGTGCGGCGCCCAGGATGAGCGCGACCAGCAAGATCTCCCACTGCTCGGAAATTGCATCAAGAGACATCAGACACTCCTGCGGAGGGCCACCCGCCCGAAAGCTCCACTCGGAGAGAGTAGCTCAAGAAAGCGCGGATGCGGCGAAACGAGATCACGTTCACGCTGTTGGATGGGAGCGAAATCGTCTGCGGCACTTGAGCGCCGAGCTCTTTTCGCCCCTGGCGGGAGAGTACGCAAACCGGGGCCTTTGCTCCGGGGACGGGCCCCGCGTAGAGACGTTCGGGGAGTAGGACGAGAGTGGTTCAGACGGTTCCCGCAAGGCAAACGCCACACCTGGTCGCGACGTGGCTCTTGTTCCTCTACTTGATGGTGTTTGCGATGGTGATCGTCGGTGGCGCCACGCGGCTCACCGGTTCCGGTCTATCCATGGTCCAATGGCATCCCCTGATGGGCGCTCTGCCGCCTTTGAGCGAGTCCGACTGGATAGAGACCTTTCAGAAGTATCAAGCGTCGCCCCAGTACAAGCTCGTCAATCATTGGATGTTGCTGTCCGATTTCAAACGCATCTTCCTCTGGGAGTATGCGCATCGACTTCTGGGTCGTCTGATCGGCGTCGTCTTCCTTGTCCCGTGGTTATTCTTCTTGATGCGGCGCAGTCTTGACCGGCCCTTGGCTTGGAAAACGTTTGTTGCCTTTCTCTTAGGCGGCGCTCAGGGGCTGCTCGGCTGGTTCATGGTGAAGAGTGGCCTCGTGGACAATCCCGCGGTCAGTCACTATCGCTTGGCGGCCCACCTCATGCTTGCTCTGGTGGTGGGACACTATCTTCTTTGGCTGTTCCTCGACGTAAGAAGACCATCGGCGAGACCTTCACCCAGTCCACCAAGCACCACATCGACTGCGCCAACGTGGTCCTTCATCGCCTTGCTCGCGCTTCAAATCACCTTCGGAGCATTGATGGCAGGCAAGCATGCGGGGCTCGTTGCAGCGACCTTTCCCGACATGAACGGGGAGTGGATTCCGTCGACCTTCTTGAGCATCGAGCCGTGGTGGCGTGACCTCGTGGAAAACCCGATCAGCATTCATTTCTTGCATCGCCTGTTCGGCGCCACCGCCTTGCTGAGCGCAGCAGCGCTGGCGTGGTGGGTACATCGCAGTGCCCGCCCGCGCGGAGAGCGCTCCTTGGCTTGGCTGCTTGCGGGTCTGACGCTGCTGCAGTTTGCCTTGGGCGCGCTGGTCGTGATCTGGTCCGTTCCGCTGCACGCCGCGATCGCGCATCAAGCCTGCGCCTTCATCATACTCTCCGTCGCCGTCACGCTTGCCCATTCGCAACGCGCCTTGGCGTCCTGAGCCGCGTTGACAGGGGGCGTGGCCGGAAATGACCAATCATTGTCCGGCTCCAACCTGTGCCCCCGCCTCCCTGGCGAGCAGACTGCGGGAAGCAGGAGAGGCCCGAGACGACCTCGGTGCCGGGTAGTACGGAGAACGCCCATGGAATTCGAGAAGATCGAGCTCAACCCCCAAAGCGCAGTGATCCAGCGTCGCGTCGAGGAGGTCGTGAACACTCTGGTCCGAGGCTACGACGAAGTGATGGGGCGTCTGCATCTAGGGGGTCGCAAGGGCGACTGTATCCCGTCAGCTGAACTCGGATACAAAAGGGCTCTGAGTTAAGAGACACTTTGCCGAGCGGATGAATCGCGCGATACTCGGGCGTCTTGCGCGCGCCCTCGGAGAGTTCGCGGATGTACCGGTAAGGCAGACCTCGACGCTGACCGAAGGCGGTCGGTAGTCTGCGAAGGCGGATACAAAAAG
>CAXMRM010000153.1:0-5487 GCA_964196015.1 uncultured Myxococcota bacterium | reverse complement strand
TGGAACCTAATGACCCGAGCTCTCGTCCGCAAGGGGCGGCGCGATCTTTCCCATCAAGGGCTGCCCGGGCTCGATCGCGATCTCACCCACGATGAGCTCGTCGGGGTGTTCCGGTTCCTCGTGCTCCCCGGCGCCGGCGTCCCAGTCGCCTCCGACGGGCGGGGTGCCCATGAGCGCCTCTCCCATTTGTAGGGGCGCGTCCTCAACGGAGTTGCAAGCGGAGAGCGCGGTGAGACCCGCAACAACACGTCGCGCCTCGCGTTCCGTCATCGAGGACAGGTTGTAGACATTCCGATTGCACTCCCGACAGAGTGGACCTCGGTTTTGGGGATGCCCATCTCAGCGGCTACAATGAATAGCGAGCTTTGTTGAATGCTCGGCAATCGGGGGATTGATGAAGACCTGGGGACGTATGCGTGGGGTCGCGCTCCTTCTTTCCTTCGTTGGGACGACGGCGTGCAGTAGTGGTGGCAACAACGACGGCTCGCGCGACGCAGGCAGCAGCACCGGAGGGGAGCGCAACGCGATCTGTGCGGCCGGGGACCCTCGGGGCGAGGTGCAAGCGCCCGTGTTCATCGCCAACCTTCAAGGCCAAACCAGTTGGTACGCCTCACCCGTGATCGCCGACCTCAACGGGGATGGCAGCAACGAGCTGATCGCCGCGTACTACTCCGTATACATATTCGACAGCGAGCGGCAGCTGTTGGCCGATTCCGATGATGGCGACGACGGGCGAGTCTATGCGCCCCATGTCGTCGTAGACCTCGAGGGGGACGGCTCACAAGAGATCGTCGTGGGTCGCGGGCACCAGGTGGTGGCCTACTCTTGGTCGGGAATCTCGTCCGCGCTCGATCGCCGCTGGGTCGCCGACACGACCACTGCGAACAACCAACCCGAAGTACGAGGCCTCGCTGCTGCGGACCTCGACGGAGACGGGCTGATCGAAGTGGTGGCCACGACGACACAGACCGCCAGCACCGAAGACGGCGGCGCACAGGTGTTCGTCTTCGACGTCGATGGCCGTCCCTATCAACCGGCCGGTGGCCATCAACCGGCGTGGCCGCGATACAACCGCCGCGCGGGAGAAGGCAACGACGCAGACCGGAACCTTCAGGGGCACAGCGGGTATGGCTGTTACGGTCTCAACGTCGCGATTGGCGACATCGATGACGACCCCGAGCTGGAGATCATCGCAACGTATGACAACCATCACATCCAAGCCTTCAACCATGACGGAGTCGCGATCGACAGCGCTCGATGGTTCACGAACCGCAGCTCGGAGTTCGCAGGCGAACGCCTGACATGGGGACAGTTCATCCGCTGGGCGGACCCGCAGGTCGAAGCGGACCACTACCATGACCACCGCGGCGAGTGGCCTCACCCGAGCTGGGCAGAGTGGCTGCAGTGGACGGCCTCTCCACCAAATATCGTCGACCTCGACGGCGACGGCAACAACGAGGTACTCGGCATCCCGAACATCGAGATGCACGAGCCCTACGAAACTCAAGCGTATGCGCTGATGGTGCTAGAGGGAGCGTACGGAGATGGCTCGCGCTCCGCGATGCGCCTCCCCGGATGGGAGAATCTGCCACGAGGTGACCGCCCCATCTTGGTCGACGGCTGGTACCCGCCACTCGGAGTTCCAGCGGCAGTCACCGTGAATCTCCAAGGCGACAATCGACCCGAAATCATCGTGTCGCTCAACGACGGCTTCCTGTACGCATTCGACGCCGACGCCCAGCTCTTGTGGCGGTTCAACTACATGCACGGTCACCCAGTCATGTACGCGTCGGAGCCCGTGGTCGCAGACCTCAACCAGGATGGATCACCCGAGGTCATCTTCGCCACCTATGGTGCACCCGACGTCACCGACTCGGGCAACCTCCTCGTGCTCGCCGCAGACGGAGCCTTGTTGCACGACATCGAGTTGCCGGACCCCGGCAGCAATGGAAACGGGAACGGCGCTCCTGCCTCGCCTACCGTGGGGGACCTCGATGGCGACGGCAAGCTCGAGATCTTCGTGCAGACCTTCGACCACGGCATGGATGTCTTCAGCGTCCCGGGCTCGGGTAATGCGTGTCTGCCGTGGGCGACTGCGCGCGGTGGCCCGCTGAGGATGGGCCAGCCGAACGGGGGGTGAGCGCTGGGTCTTCGCGGGCATCGCTGCTAAAGAACCGTCATGCTCAGAGTTCTGCCCATCGTCTGCGTGCTGGTGGCGTCCTTGGGTTGCGACGGGTCCGAAAACCAGGGCAGCCTCAACGACGACGTATTCTCTCCGGCTTTGTTCGCCGATCCTCCGGCCGAACTCGGCCCGCAGACGCGTTGGTGGTGGCCGGGTGGCGCGGTTGATGACGGGGCGCTCCGTGAGCAGCTGCGCGATTTTGCGGAGCTTGGGTACGGCGCCGTCGAGATTCAGCCCTTCATGTCCGCCGTCGCGAACGCCGATCTGCGCGAAGACGCTCGCATTCGAACGGTCGGTGATGCGACGTTTCTCGAGCGCCTTCGGACCGCCGGCTGCGCAGTGCACGAGCTTGGGCTTTCCTGGGACATCACTCTTGGAAGCGGTTGGTCCACTGGAGGCGTAGGCATCGATGACGATGGCGCGCGGCAACTGATCGCGGCCGAGCTGACCCTAAACGGCCCCTCGAGTTACAGCGGGCCCTTGCCAACAGCGCAGCCACCATCTTGGATCGCGGCCACCAATAGCATTCTGCCTGCGATCGACGGCTTCGATGAGCAGCCGACGCTCGTGTCGGTGCTTGGTGCCGAGGTCATCGAAGAGGCGGAAAGCCCGCCCGCCACGCTGGGAGACATCGTCGATCTGAGCCCCGAAGTGCAGGACGGCACCCTGACATGGGAAGTCCCTGCGGGAACCCATCGGGTCTTCGCGATCTACGAGAACCGAACACAGCACTTCCCCGCCGGAAGCGCGTACCCGGGCGAGCTGGAGGACGCACGCGTGATCGATCACCTCGATCGCAGAGGCGTCGAAGCATTTCTCGAACACGAGTTTGGTGCGTGGATCGAAGCGGTCACCGACTGCCCCCCACGTGCGGTGTTCGTCGACAGCTTCGAGCTGGTGGGCGAGCTACCTTGGACGACCGCCTTCGGATCGCGGTTCGAGTCCTCGCTCGGGTACGACATCGAGCCCTTGCTCCCATTTCTGTTCTTGGAAGGCGGCGAATCCGAGTACGCGAACATCATTGCTGGCCAGGGCGTCGCCCGATATCAAGCCAGCGATGAGCGGGGTCTCCGAGCGCGCGAGGACTACGAAGCATTCCGCAGCGCCCTGTTTGCTGAGGAGCTCATCGCAACGTTGCACACGTGGCTGCAAGACAAGGGCATCGAGCTCCGCTTGCAAGCCCACGGAGGATACGCCGATGTCCTGGACGCCTACGGCATGGCCGACGTCCCCGAGTCCGAGGGATTGTACGGCGGAGGCTCCTACGACTTCCTTCGATTGTCCGCGTCGGCGGCGCACGTGGAAGGCAAGCGCTATGTCAGCAGCGAGACCTTCCCTTCGATCGGCGCCGCGCAATTGACGGAAGACGAAGCGCGCATTCTGATGGGCCGGGCGTTCAGCGCCGGCATCAATCGACTCGTACATCATGGCAACGCCTACCCATACCTCCACCAAGATGGGCAACGTTGGTATCCATTCCATCCACTCCCGGACAGCGCCTTTGCGACGGGGCCCCTCGACATCACCTTCGACATCCATCCAGACGCCGCGGTCTGGGCGTCGCTGCCTGGGTTGAACCGCATGGCGGCCAGGTTGAGCTACGCGCTGAGCCGTGGCTCGACGGTGGCCGAAGTGGCTTGGCTCTACCCGGAATGGGACGCGGAAAATTTCCCGAACTTCGGCGTCGTGCCCGGCGCGTTCGAGTCCGACACTAGCAAGGCCCTGCGGCGCGCTGGCTTTTCCTACGACCGCATTAGCAGGTCGGCACTCACCTCTTCCACGAGCGGAGGCAGCGTGCTGCAAGTGGGCCGAGGCTCATTTCAGGCTCTTCTGGTCGAGGGCATCCACGCCGCGTCTCCGGAGATGCTTCAGGGTATCCAACGCGCTGCTGAAGCAGGAGTTCCCGTGGTCTGGATCGGGGAGTTCCCTGAACGCGCCGACGGCCTGGTCAACGCCCAAGCCAGAGACGCGGAGGTGAGCATGGTCGTCGAGAGTCTGCGATCGACCGTCGTCGTCGTGCCTTCTGTGGCGGACATCCCAACGGCAATCGCAAACGCCGGAGTGACACCTTCGCTCGGCCCAATCGACCCGGCTGGCCTGCAGCTGTCGGTGCAGCGCCGCCGGGTCACTAACGGCGATGTCTACTTCCTCTTCAACGAGAGCTACGAGCAGCGCACCGACCAACTACAGATCAACGGCGCATTCAATGACGCCCGCTTGCTCGATCCAGAGACGGGCGAATCTGTTGCCGCAAATCTCGAGGACGACGTGCTGACCGTGACCTTGCCAGGTGCCAGGGGAACGGTCCTTTGGGTCACCCGCTGAGATCAAGCTCCGGAGGACACCGAAACACAGCGTGCGCGTTGGACGTGTGACGCGGGCGAGATTCCGCGGTTACTCGTGCTTGCGTTCGTGAGCCTTCAGCGTGCGGCTCACTTTGCCGAGCGCCTTGACCAGGCGAGCGTGTATCGTGGCCCCCTCGTTTTCCCGCGCGATCAGCGTGGCCGTGTGGGCGGCGCACAGGTTCTCTGCGTCGCGCCAGCGTTCAGCCAGCTCTGTGGCCCAGTCTCGGAAATCCTGCGCGGCCCCCGCCCGCTTCTCCAGAGCCTTTGCAAGTGTCGGATGGAAGCTCATTGCATCCGTCATCCCGAACAAGCGCGTCACCTGGGGCAGACGGATATACATGAGGGTGTCGTCTACGTGAATGGTCTTCGAAGCAGGATGCAGGACCAGCACCGACGAGAAATGAACGTGCTCGTTGGCAGAAGTGAAATCGACGCCACGCGGCACCGAGAACTCGAAGTCCTCGGCAAACATCGCGTGCAGCTCGGAGTCCTCGGTGCAGAGTGCCTCCCACGGCAGCTCTGGGAATCGCGACAGGTGACGCGCAGTCCCGTAAAGCCTGGCATGCGGAAACCGCTCATGCATTCTGCGCACGTGAACCGTATGGAAGGGGTGGACGTTCAAAATCGCCTCAACGTCCTTGCCATCGTGGGTCCGTTCGCGGACCTCTCGATCGGCCGCCACGCTTAGCGAGCAGGAATCGAGAAAGACGAATCTACCGTTGCCTCGCCTGACCAGTGAGGCTTGCGTACCGATATCGATGACGCCGCCAATCTTGAACGACCCTCGAATGTTCCAGAAATCGCCGGCAACCCGGAGTATCTGTGGACGCATGGTCGCCTATCCTACCCAGGTGTGAGTGAATAGGCCATCCTCGTGCGGCCAACCTCGGTGGGAATTTTCCGGAAAGACGGCGCTGCTAGCAAGGAGCTAGGGATGGAGAAAGCTGTAGGCGCGATGGG
>CAXMRM010000152.1:0-5622 GCA_964196015.1 uncultured Myxococcota bacterium | reverse complement strand
GAGTTTGGGCGCGCGCTCCGGATCTGCCCGCAGTTCCACGACATTCGGCTCGAGCTGGCCAAGCTGCTGAGGCTCCGTGGCAACGCACACGGGGCCCGCGAGGAGCTGACCCTCGTCCTGCAGCTGGACCCGGCGCACCACGACGCCCGCGCACTATTGGGTGTCATCGAGATCGAGACTGGAGACCACAAGCAGGGCCTCCAGCACCTGCGAGCCGTGGTGGAACAGTGCGCCGAGCACACGGTCGCCCGGGCCTACCTGCAGCAGGCCGATGCCGACTACCAGCGCGCATCCTGAGTCCGTCTATCCGATCGTTTTGTGCGTGCCGCAAAGGGTGCCACACTGCCTAAGACGTGCCCCCGACAGTCCTTCTGCTTGACGACGACAGTCAGTTTCGATCGAGCGTCACTCCTGCCCTCGAAGCGTTCGGCCTGCGCGTATTGAACGCGGCTAAGGGCAGTATCGCCCGCGCTTTGCTCGAAGAAGAAGAGCCTTCGTTGCTCGTCGTCGACGGCCTGCTCCCTGACACCAACGGCATTGTTTGGATCGAAGATCTCCGAAGCGACGGCTTCAACACCCCGATCATTTTCGTTTCGGCATTCTACCGAGACCTGACGACGTTCAAGCACCTCACCCAGGACCTCGACGTTATCAAGGTGTTTCATAAACCGGTCGCGGTGGATCGATTTGCCCGTGAAGTGGCGAACGCCGTCTCGGCTCCAATGAGCTTGACGCCGGCCGCGAACCGTCCGGCTGATGATCCGGCCGACCGTATACTCTTCCCCGATGAGGCTTCCGAGCCCGGCGTCGACCCCAAGAAGGCCAAGCAGTCGTATAAGAGCCTACTTCCGATCGCAGCAGACAACCTGACGGGTGCGATTCGACGCGTGCATTCCGGGGCCGACCGAACCAGCGTGGTCGCCGAAGCGCTGCGCCAGGCACACGACCTGCGCGGAGCCGCGCAGACGCACGGCTTCACCGAGGTCTCCGACGCGGTGGGCCGCATCGAAGCTGAGCTTCGCCAGCTCCAGAAATCGGGACGGCTCGATTGGACGACGATGTTCGAGTCGATCGATGCGGTTAAGGCCCAGGCCGCCGTTGCGGTCGGCAGTCCGACCGACACGCGCTCGATGGCGGCGGCTCCTCCCTCGGTCACCCCAGCCGCGAGCTTCTTTTTGCACCGCCCCGTTCCGAAAGATTTCGTACCAACCCTGCTCGTGCTCGAGGACGACCCCGCGATGATCGCCTATCTGCGGTCGGCCCTCGATGAGGTGCTCGTACATCTGAGGCCTGTTTCCACGGTCGACGAGGCACTCAAGATAGCCGTCCGAAATCCGCCAACTGCCGCCCTCGTGGGCTGGCCCCTCCAGGAGCGTGACGCGCTCCCCCGGTTTCTTCAGATGTTCGGCAGCTTGCACGGCTGCGGCGAGGCCCCGGTCATTCTCCTCTCGGTCGATGACGATCCGCACACGCGGGCTCTCGCCGCTCAGCTCGGCGTCGACATCTTCCTGCCGCACCCCATCGAGCTCGTCCGTCTGCATCACGCGATAAGCACAGCGGTCGAGCGCGCGATGACTCCGTGCCCCACAGTCGCGGTCCTCCGCGACCCTGACGCGGCACGGCAGATCGAAGAAGCGGGCATCGAGTGCTTGCTCTACTTCAGCTTCGACGAACTCTTGCGCGAGATCGACATCCAGTGTCCGGACGCCGTTTTGCTGGGATCGGGCGTGACCGGAAAGCAAGTTCCTGCAATCATCCGTATGTCGGCGTGGGATTCGGACTTCGCCCTGCTGTGCTTCGACGACTCGCCGCTCGCCGAAGAAACCGAGATCAGCGAGTGCCTCGACCGCACGTCGGGTTGGCTGGTCGACCTGCATCGCGAATCCGAGCGGATGGCGCGACTCCGCCGGCAGCAGTTGCGTTGCAGTCAGACCGGGTTGCTCTCGCGTCCGGCGGCGGTTGCGGCGCTCGAAGCCGGCTTGTCGTCCGCCCAGCGTCACGGACGCACGTACTCGATCGGCCTCATCCAGGCGACGGGCCTCGAAGGGCTTGATCACGTCAAAGCGCGGCGCCTGCGAACGCACTTAGGCCGATTGATCTACGGCAGCTTTCGCCGTGAAGACGTTCGAGCGCGCTGGGATGAGAGCACGTTCGTCGTCGGGTTCGATGGCTCCAGTGCGCGCGCGGTCGTCGAGGTCGTCCGGCGGCTCAAAGAGGAGCTCGAGGCGCAGCGCACCCGGGAGCCGGAGGAACTCTCCTTTCTGCACGTTGCAGTTGGTCTGGCATCGTACCCACTCGACGGGGATACGAGCCGTTCCATGATTCTTGCCGCCCACGAGCGCCTCGAATCGGCGGTCGAACGCGACCCGGACGCCCTGGTCTGGCGGTAGTATTACGGCTCGCGTCCCACGTCGGCACAGGCTAAGCTTCGAATATCGAACCGACCGCGCAGCGCGGCCCCGTTGAGGCCGATGTAGCCGCCAACATTGAAGTCGCCGATCCCGGTCTACTGCTCAAACTCACTGGTCCTGGTGGCTCGCACTTGCGTGTGCTCGAGGCCGAGCTCGGGGTGTCGATGGGCTTGCGCGGTTCGACGATTCACGTCCAGGGACCAAACCGTGACGTCGAGATGGTGGAGCGTGTACTTCACGAGCTCATCGATGCGCTGCAGCTCCGTGAGCTCAACTCCGTCGAGATGGCGCGAGCGGCGAGGACGCTTCGCTCGCATCCGCACATGAGGCTTCGCGCCCTGCTGGATGATGTCGTGTTGACGACCTCTAGCCGTCGCATCGTTTCCCCAAAGGGCGTTACCCAACAGAGCTACATCCAGGCGATCCGTAGTCACGACATCGTCTTCAGCATCGGCCCGGCCGGCACCGGCAAGACGTACCTCGCCATGGCAATGGCGATTCGCGCGCTGCAGGAGCGGCAGGTCAAACGCATCGTCCTGACGCGGCCCGCCGTTGAAGCCGGAGAGCGGCTCGGCTTCTTGCCCGGCGATTTGGCAGAGAAGATCAACCCCTACCTGCGGCCCCTCTACGACGCGTTGCACGACATGATGGAGCCCGGCCGCACTGCCGCGTTAATCGAGCGGGGCACGATCGAGGTCGCTCCCTTGGCTTTCATGCGCGGCCGGACGCTGAACGACAGCTTCGTGGTCCTCGACGAGGCGCAAAATACGACGCCAGAGCAGATGAAGATGTTCCTGACGCGCCTCGGGTTCGACTCGAAGACCGTCATCACCGGCGACGTGACTCAGGTCGATCTCCCCGGGGGCGCGCGCAGCGGGCTTCGGCACGCCGAAACGGTGCTCTCCAAGATCAAAGGCATCGAGTTCATCCATTTCTCGCATGCCGATGTGGTACGACACCCGCTGGTGCAGCAAATCGTCCAGGCCTATGACGTCCACGAATCGGGCTCTTCCGACGGTGACATCTAGGCGCTGCCTGGTATGCTAGCCGCCAGATGACAGATCGAATCTATGACGGCGCGTTGGACCTGATCGGCCACACGCCTTTGGTGCGCCTCGCACGAATCACCGGTGACAAGGGTGCAGAGGTCTGCGGTAAGCTCGAATCGAACAACGTAGCCGGTTCGGTCAAGGACCGCCCCGCGCTTGCGATGATCCTCGCAGCTGAGGAGTCTGGGCAGCTCGTTGCCGGGTCGACGGTTGTGGAGGCGACCAGCGGCAACACCGGTATCAGTCTTGCGATGATCTGTGCAGTGCGTGGCTATCGCTGTGTCATCGTGATGCCCGAGGACATGAGTGTGGCGCGACGTCACTTGTTGAAGTCGTATGGCGCCGATGTGGTGCTGACGGCGGCCGAGGACGGCATGGCGGGTGCGGTCGAGCAGGCCCAGCGCCTGTTGTCGACGACGCCCGGCTCATTGATGTGCGGTCAGTTTGAGAACCCCGCCAATCCGGCTATCCACGCGAAAACGACCGCGGAGGAGATCTGGCAGGCGACGGACGGCAAAGTGGACGTGTTTGTTGCTGGCGTAGGCACCGGAGGCACGCTGACCGGAGTCGGGCGCGTGTTTAAAGAGCGCAACCCGGAGATTCGGGTGGTCGCAGTCGAGCCGCGGGCGAGCGCAGTCCTGTCGGGGGGGAAGCCCGGGCTGCACGGCATTCAAGGTCTTGGCGCCGGTTTTATCCCGGCCGTGCTCGACCGCGATCTCGTCGACGAGGTGATCACCGTCACCGACCTCGCCGCCGAGCGCATGACGAAGCGTCTCGCTCGCGAAGAGGGATTGTTGCTGGGGCCCTCTTCGGGCGCGAACGTCCACGCCGCGCTCGAGGTGTCGCGCCGGATGTCGGTCGGACAGCGGGTCATCACCATTCTTTGCGATGGCGGCGAGCGCTACCTCTGCTGAGCGCGCATGTCGGACCTCGTCAAAGTTTCGCGCGCATTGAGCCGTGCCGTGTCGAAGCTAGAGTTCAGCGGGCCGGTGACCCACGTCTACAATCCCCTCCAGTACGCCAAACACTCCCATGAACTCTACCTGAGCCGTTTCGGCGCGCACCCCAAGGAGGCTGTGTTCGTCGGCATGAACCCCGGGCCGTTCGGGATGGGGCAGACCGGCGTACCGTTCGGCGACGTTGGCTTCGTTCGCGATTGGATGGGCATCGAAGCGTCCGTCGACCGACCCGCCGACGAACATCCGAAGCGCCCAGTGCTCGGTTTCGACTGCGAGCGATCCGAAGTTAGCGGCTCGCGTCTTTGGGGATGGGCACAGGAGCGCTTCGGCACGCCGGAACAGTTCTTCTCCCGATTCTTCGTGATCAACTATTGCCCGCTGCTCTTCATCGAATCGACCGGGCGCAATAGAACACCGGACAAGCTGTCGGCCGACGAGCGCGGTGCGCTATTGCCTGCGTGCGATCGAGCGTTGTGTGCCGCCGTCGAGGTTCTCGACCCGAAGCTCGTGGTGGGCGTAGGCGCTTGGGCGACGAAGCGCGCCCGCGCGGCGCTCGGCAACGACGGTCCCCGGATCGGCGCCGTCCTCCACCCGAGCCCTGCCAGCCCGAAGGCCAATCGCGGATGGGCACGACAAGCCGAAAGGGATTTGCGCGGCCTCGGCATCGAGTTATAGGCGCGCATGCCGTGCGCATGCGGTATGCTCGCACCGGGGGTCGAGCAGATGTCGAAGAAAGTCGTCCAAGTTGCGGCCATCATGGTGCTCAGTCTGGGGTGCGGTCACGAGTCTGCGGCCACACAGCAGATACGCAGCGCTGCGGCGGTTGATCTCGATTGCGAGGCATCGATGATCGAATTCGTCGACGACAAAGCTATGCAAAAGCGCGTGAGCGGTTGCGGCCGGACGCTGACTTACATGTACAAGTGCAACGCGACGGCCGGTGGCGGGCAAGACTGCCGCTGGAAGCCAGTTCGAGACGAGAGCAACAAGCTCAACTAGCCGCCGTCTGGCTGTACGGCCCGTACTTGCTCTCGTAGCTCGGTGATGTCGGGGTTGTTCGGGTCGAACGTGCTCGCCCGTGCGAGCGCTGCCATCGCTTCCGCGAGGTCCCCACGTTCCAGCGCTGCGCGGGCTCGTCCAAGCTCGTCCTTTGCGGCCTCCTCGCGCTCGTGGGGGGAGAGGGCGTCAGGGCCAGTGTCAGTG
>CAXMRM010000151.1:0-7778 GCA_964196015.1 uncultured Myxococcota bacterium | reverse complement strand
CACTGACACTGACGCCGTCACTGACGCGCTCTCCCCTTCGACCCTCACGGGTCCCTCCCGCATTCCCCCCGGCGCCCAGCTCGCCCTGCGTGTCGATATGAAGCGCGTTCGGGAGTCTCCCCTCGGCCCCGACGTAACCAGCTTTTTGCTGGGCGTTCCCGACTGGCAGCTCCTCCTCGATGGGTCCGGCATCGATCCCGTGGCGGACCTCGACCGGCTGCTGGTCGCGACGCCCAATCTGCAACGCTCCAAGCTCGTGCTCGCCGGGCGGCACCGGCGCGACCAGAGCTTTGCGCGCAACAGCGTGAAACGCCTCGCGCGCTCACGAGGCAAGGCAGTGCGTTGGCAACAGCGTTATGGTGTCGCCACTGCACGCTGGCACAATCGTGATGAAACACCGCGCACGATCGCGCTCCTAAGCGCGCACCACTTCAGCATCACGCGCCGTCAGGATCTCGAACGCGTCCTCGCGATGACGAAGGCCCGCGAGCTTCGAGACGCGAAAAAGGAAGGGCTCGTTGCGGCGCGCGGTCCGGACGCGTTGCTATCGATGGGACCATATGAAGCGATCTCGCTCGAGATCGAAGGCGTGCACCGCTTCGTGATCGGAAGCATCAAGCACCTGCCGGTCCGTTTGCGTATGGCGGTACGCGAGACCGGTTCAGACGAAGCAACCGTTAGTGCCGTAGCAACGTACGCGTCGGAGAGCGACGCACGCGAGGCGTCGGTCTACTGGAAGAAAGTCGCAAAGTTCTATTCGGAGCAGCTGATCATGTCGCTCGCGGGCTTTGGAAAGACCCTTCGCCGCATCGAGCTCGAACCCGAAGAGGAGCGTATCGAGGTATCCTTCAAGCTCAACGCCGATCAGATTCGCTTCATCCTCAGCTACGCCGAAGGCCGGCTACGCGGCGCAGGCGGCGCCACGAGCCCGCGCCACCCTTCGAGGCCGGAGCGGCAAGCTCCAACAAAAAAGGGGCCCTAAGGGCCCCTTTTCTCGATTCGGTGTCTCAGTGGCTCAGAGAACGAGGTCCTTGAGCTTCTTGAGAGGCGTTGCGCGGATCTTCTTGGACGCAGGCTTCGGCGGAAGCATCATCTCCTCGCCGGTTGCTGGATTGCGTCCCATCCGAGCGGGTTTCGCCGGAATCTTACGAACTTTGAGTTTGATCATGTCAGGAATGACAAACTCCCCCGTGCCACGGCGACCAAGCTCCTTCTTGACGAGTTCTCGAAGTGCATCGAAGACGCCGCCAATTTCTTTCTTGGTGAGACCGCTCTTGTCGGCCAGTTCGCTCATGATCTGGGCCTTTGTCATTCGCTTGCCCGCTACCATAATTCCCTCCTAAATCTGTGGCCTGCCACTTTTGTTCATAAAGGCCCCCAAAAAGAAGCCTCAGACAGGCACGGCGCCATCTATGCCTGGGGTTTTCGCTGCTGACAAGGGGGTTTGTGCGGTTTCGCAAACAAATTTCTAGGGGTTAATCGATCCAACTCTGCGTCTGGCCCGCTCTCCGCAGGTCGCCACGCATCCGTACGATGAGGTTACTCACAGTCGGTCCACAGGTTCCCCGCTATCGCTTGCGGCTTTTTCCGCCAACCAAACTCAGACCCAAATCAGCCTTAGTTGCGAAGGGTTAGCTGCCAAACACAGGCAGCGCATGAAGATTGTGCTACGGAATTCGGGGCGATTAACAGCGGTTTTCCACAAGCATGATCGGGCTAGCTAGCAGCCTCGACGGCGGCCAAAAGCTCCTCTGTACGCGCCTTCATTTTTCGCTCCTCGCCCTGGCTGCCGTGATCATAGCCGAGGAGGTGAAGCAGTCCGTGAGCCAGCAAAAACGTCACTTCTTGGATGATCGGGCGATCGTGTTCGGCCGCCTGGCGAGTCGCGGTGGGCAAAGAGATCACCACATCACCGAGCAGCCCAGGGTGCGGCGCGGGGCCGGGGCCCTCCTGCATCGGGAAGGCGAGCACGTCCGTCGCCTTGTTCTTCTTTCGGTATTGGCGGTTGAGCTTGCGAATCGTCCCGTCGTCGCAGAGCAGGATCGAAAGCTCCGCATCGTCGAGACCCAACGACTCGAGCATCGCCTCAGCGCGCCACGAGAGCTCCCCATGACGGACCGAGCGACGCTGCAAACCATGGGAGCGGAGCCACACCGGCATCGCTTGGCTACTGGCTCCCGCCTCCGGTTTGGTCAAGTCGGGCCGCGGGATGCCTCGAGCGGGTCGGTTGCTATGCTCCGCCGGTGTTCGAGAAAGTACTGATCCTGCGGCGCGGAGAGGCGGCGACCCGCGTTGCGCGCACGTGTCGACGCATGGGCGTGGAATCGATTGTCGTCGCGCCGAAAGATGTTCCAAAAGACGCGCCGGCGAGCCGTCACATCGAAGCCGCGGACCGGAGCATCGAGCTCGACTTCGATGAGGCCAAGGGTATTCCGGCCGATCAGCTCCCGGCGATTCTCGAGCAGGCGGGAGCCGACGCGGCGCACCTCGGCTATCAAGGCCAGCCCGAGATGTTCGAGCTCGCAAGCGCCGCCGAAAAGGCGGACGTGGCTGTGGTTGGGACCGATCTCGACGTGCTGGGCGCCCTCACCGACCCGGCTACCCTCCGCGCCGCCGCCGAGCGGGCGCAGCTGCGAACGGTTCATGATGCCGAGGATGGGTCGCGGCCCCGCGAAATCGCTGTGCTCGTCGCCGCGGACTCCCACGGTGAAACCGCCGCAATCGCGGAATGCGACCGTAGTCTGTCGACGACCGAGCACACACTGATCCACGAAACCCCTTCGCCGGACTTGCTCTTTCGCGCCGATGGCGAGGCGTTTCGGATGGCGCTATTCGAGAGCGCCAGGCGCCTCGCAACCGAACTCCGTTACGCCGGGCTTCTCGAAGTGAAGTTTCACATAGACCCGTCCGGTCTGTCTTGGGTATCCGACGTGAAGATCGGCTTGCCACGGCACCACACGCTCATTGAGATGGTCATGGGGGTGGACTTGGTCGCACTACAGCTTCGAATTGCCTCGGGCGAACCGATCCCCGCAGAGATCCAGACGCTGGAGCCTCGAGGGCACGCACTCGACGCGTCAATTCTGGCGCTCGACCAAGAGGACGCCATCGTCTCCTCGTATTTCGTCGCACCCGCGCCACAGGGCCGCGTTCGCGCGACGTCGTCGGCCACGATCGGCCTGCCCTTGCCGGCCGACGATCGTCCGTTGATCGCGAAGCTGACCACCTACGCGCCGATCCGCCACAGCGCGCTCCTCTCGATGGATCGCATGTTGGCAGAGATGCGCGCCGAGCCGTTCTCGACGAACGTGCAAGCGCTGCGGCGAATCCTCAGCGACTACGCCTTCCGCGCAGGGCAATACGACAGGGAATCCGCCTTGCGATTCGCTACCGGCTGACACCGACGGCGCGTCAGGCAGCGAACGTGGACCTGCCCGCGTAGATCGCCCCGTTCCCGAGCTGTTCTTCGATACGAAGCAGTTGGTTGTACTTCGCGATACGCTCAGAGCGCGAAGCGGAACCGGTCTTGATCTGGCCGACGCCGGTCGCCACCGCGAGATCGGCGATGAACGTGTCCTCGGTCTCGCCGCTTCGGTGCGAGACGATCGAGGCGTACCCGTGTAGCGCACCGAGGCGAATGGTGCCGAGGGTCTCCGTGAGGGTCCCGATCTGGTTGACCTTGATCAGGATCGCGTTGGCAACTCCGCGGTCGATGCCCATCTGAAGCCGTTCCGTATTCGTCACGAAGAGGTCATCTCCGACGAGCTGGACGCCGCTGCCTTGGATGTCGGTCTGGACCTTCCAGCCGTCCCAGTCGTTCTCATCCATGCCATCCTCGATGCTGACGATCGGGTACTTGGAGCAGTAGTCGACGTAGATATCGACCAGACCGGCCGCATCGACCGGCTTCTTGTCGAACGTGTAGATGCCTTCCTTCTTGTCGTAGAATTCGCTCGCTGCACAGTCGAGGGCAATGGCGATCTGCTCACCGGGGCGATAACCCGCCGCTTCGATGGCGCGTGCCACGAACGAAAGTGCTTCCTCGTTGGTCGAGAGATGCGGAGCGAATCCGCCTTCGTCGCCCACGCTGGTCGCGTGCCCGGCGTCTTTGAGGAGCTTCTTGAGGTGGTGGAATGTCTCGACGCCAGCGCGAAGGGCCTCTGAAAACGACTCGAAACCGAGTGGGACGACCATGAACTCCTGAATCTCGAGGCCACTGTCGGCGTGGGCGCCGCCGTTGATGATGTTCATCCACGGTGTCGGCAGGACCCGCGCCTGCGCGCCTCCGATGTACCGCCAGAGCGGCAGGCCGACTGCATCGGCAGCCGCGCGCGCGACGGCCATCGAGACTCCCAGGATTGCGTTGGCCCCCAGTTTTGCCTTCGACGGCGTGCCGTCGTAGTCCAACATGACCTGATCGACGCCTGCCTGATCGAGCGCCTCGTGACCAATCACCTGTGGCGCGATCTCGTTCACGATGTTTTCGACGGCCTTCAGAACGCCTTTACCGAGATAGCGGCTGGCATCCCCGTCACGGAGCTCGAGTGCTTCGTGCTCCCCGGTCGAGGCGCCCGACGGAACCGCGGCTCGGCCGGTCGCGCCCCCCATCAATTCCACGTCGACTTCGACGGTGGGATTGCCTCGGGAGTCCAGGATTTCTCTCGCGCCTATAGCGATGATCTCGGTCATGATTTCACCTCGGGGTGCCCTTAGCGGCTGTCTAGCAGCGATGCAAGGGTGTCGATGCTAGGCTCGGCCGCCATGCACGCCTTGCTGTTCATTCCTTGGTTCCGTCTCGAGTCCTGGGACATCCCGCTACCGTTCTCGCTCCCGGTGTTGGGAGACACCCTGTCGATTCAGCCGTTCGGCGTTCTCGTCGCAACCGGCGTGCTCCTCGGTGCGTGGGTTGCCGGTCGGTTCGCGCAGCGCAACGACCTCGATACCATCGCGACCGGAGACCTCGTGACCTACGCGGTCGTCACAGGTTTCATCTTCGGCTACTTCTTGAACGGCGTTTTCTATGAGCACGAGACGTTCATGGAGATCCTCCGACATCCCTCATTGTTCTTTTCGACCTGGCTCGGGCTTTCGTCGTACGGCGGCTTCTTCGGCGGCATTCTCGGAAGCTTCATCTGGCGCTATCGAAAGAAGAAGCCTCTGCTTCCCTACGCGAATGCGGTCGCTTTCGGTTTGCCGTTCGGTTGGTTCTTCGGTCGCATGGGCTGCTTCGTCGTGCACGACCATCCCGGCAAGGTCACCGACTTCGCGCTGGCGATGTCCGATTATCGCTTCGGCGCCCCTCCTTATCAGCCGCGCCACGACCTCGGCCTCTACGAGATGCTCTACGCTGCAGGGATCATCGTGCTGTTCATCTGGCTGGAACGCCGGAGCCGCCGTCCGGTCGGGTTCTATTGCGTTCTCCTCCCGTTGGTGTACGCGCCGGCTCGATTCTTCCTCGACTTCCTCCGGGCCACGCCACTCGAAGGTGGCGACGTGAGGTACGCCGGGCTCACGCCGGCACAGTGGTCCTCGATCGCCATGGTCGGCATCGGCTTCGCGGTCTGGCGGTTCGCTGTGAAGCCGCGCATGGCCGAGGGCGAGCCGCAAAGCGCAAATCAATAGGCGCTACTTGAGCGACACGACGGTCACCTGAGGACCGCCTTCCTCCTGAGTTGCCGGACGAAACCCTGCAACGTAGCTGGTATCGCGCGACAAGTGCTCGTGGAGGGCCCCCCGAAGCGCACCGCTCCCGACCCCGTGAACGATGAACACGCTCGACTCGGCCGCGCCGTACATTCGATCGAGGAACTCCTCGGCCAGCGCGACCGCGTCGTCCGCGCGAAGCCCGCGAACATCGAGCGTATTGTCGCTCGTTCGGATGGCTCCCTGCGGTTTCGGGTGTGCGCCTGAGACCGCAGTGGACCCTCTGACCGCTGACTCGGAGACCTGCTTGAGCGCACGCAAATCGCTCACGTCGACCCAGAGCTTCATCATGCCTGCCGACACGCGAGCCTTGCCGCGCACAGGCCCTTCGATCACGTTGGCGATGCTCCGAAGCCGTTCGACCCACACGCGGTCGCCGACCTGAAGCCCCTCCGGATCGAGCGGTGCGGTCTCGACCGGCTCGGGCTCCAACGACAAACGATGTGCGTCGAGCTCGCCGAGGAGAGCGCCCCCGTCCCGCAGCACCTCGGCCGCCGCGACTACCGACTCGGCCTCGGAGCGCTGGCGAAGCTCCTTCTTGGCGTGGTCGAGCCGGCCTTGAAGCTCTCTCACCTGATCGACCAGCCTCCGGGCTTCGTTACCGAGCCCCTTCGCCTCCCGCGCCTTGAGCTCTTGTCGACGCATGTCGAGCTTTGTTCGCTCCTCGTTGACCTTCCCTCGCTCGTCCTCGAGTGCTGCGCGCTCGTCCAGCACGGCCTTCGTCGCCGTTTCGAGCTTCGCCACCAAGGTCTCGAAGCTCCGGGAGTGCTCCGGGAGCGCGCGGCGCGCCTGGTCGATCACCTCCGCGGGAATCCCGTAACGACGCGCGACCTCGAGCGCATTCGAGCCACCGGGAACGCCCATCGTCATCCGGAACGTCGGCGCCATGTTGTCGAAGTCAAAGCCGACCGCCGCGTTGTGCATGTCGTCGCGCTCCGCGGCGAGCGCCTTCAATGCTTCGTAGTGTGTTGTGACCGCGACTGCGGTTCGTCGCTCGACCAGCGTCTCCACGACAGCACAGGCCAGCGCCGCACCTGCTTCCGGCTCCGTCGCGCCCGCAAGCTCGTCGAGCAACGCCAGCACGTGCTCGCCCGCCTGCTCGAGCACACTGCTGAGCGTGACCAGGTGCGCTGAAAACGTCGACAAGCTTCTGGCGAGGCTCTGCTCGTCGCCCACCGCTGCAAGCACTGGCGAGAAGAACCCACAGACGCTTCCCTCCTCGACCGGAACGGGCAGACCCGCTCTGGTCATGAGGGCTGCCAACCCGAGCATCTTGAGCGCCACGGTCTTCCCGCCGGCATTTGGCCCGGAGATCACCAGAGCCTCACCGCCACAGAGCTCGATGTCGTTGGGGACCACCTCGATGCCGCGCAACACCAGCACCGGATGGCGAGCCGCGCGCAAAGAGATGCGCGGCTCCTGACACAGCTCGACGAAGTGGGCGCGGAGATCGACCGCAAGCTGAGCGCTGGCGCCGCGCAAGTCCGCGTAGTCGAGCGCCTCGGCTGCAGCGCGGAGCTGCGGCACGTACTGGCGCACCAAGTCCGAGAGCGCGGCGAGGACCCTCCGCTCCTCCCGTTCGAGCTCGGCTTGGGCCATCTTGAGGCGGTTGCCGCGTTCGACGAGCTCCCGGGGCTCGACGAAGACCGTCGCACCACTCGCGCTCGAGCCGTGCACGATGCCGTGGAAGCGTTCGTGTGCATCGGCACGAACGGGGAGCACGTAGCGGCCTTCGCGAATCGTGTAGAACGAGTCTTGCAAGATCGCACTTCGCTTCTGGATCAGGTCTTCTAGCTTCCGAATGATCCGCGCACGAAGATTCCGGGCCTCTTCACGAAGATGTGCGAGCTCGGCGCTCGCGGAATCGAGGATTGACCCGTCATCGCCGATCGACATCCCAATCTCTTCTTCCAGTCCGTCGAGCGTGGGGTCGATCGCACAGGCGCGATACAGGTACGGAATGCTGCCTTTGCGCTGGCCGAGAAAACGTCGAAGCGCCGAAGACGCCCGCAGCGTCATGCGAAGGTCCTTGAGCGCACCGCCGTCGAGAACGCCTTCTCGTTCGAGGTGCTGCA
>CAXMRM010000150.1:0-11827 GCA_964196015.1 uncultured Myxococcota bacterium | reverse complement strand
AAGCTCATCCTGTTCTGGGACGACAACAAGATCACGATCGACGGCAGGACGGACCTGAGCTTTAGCGAAGACGTGCTGGCGCGCTTCGCCTCGTATGGCTGGCATACGGAAAGCGTCGACGATGGCGATGACGTCGCCGTGCTGATTCGGGCGGCCCGGGCGGCGATGGCGGACGACCGTCCGAGTTTCATCCGCGTGCGCACCATCATCGGCGATCCGTCACCGAACAAGCGCGATACTTCGGCCGCACACGGTGCGCCGCTCGGTGAGGACGAGGTGATCGCGACCAAGCAGCTCATGGAGTGGCCGACCGAGCCCTTCTTCGTGCCCGACGAGCTCGGGGCAGCGGCGGAGGCGATCGCAGAGCGTGGCGCGAAGAGCCGCGAAGCATGGCAGGCACGTCTTGCGGCGTACCGGGCGGAATTCCCCGGGGCCGCGGCTGAGCTCGATACGGCGTTGGTCGGCGAGCTGCCTGCGGGTTGGGATGCCGACCTACCGACCTTCGACGCGGACCCCAAGGGCATCGCGACCCGAAAAGCGAGCGGCACCGTGCTCAACGCTCTTGCCGCCAAGATCGGCGGGCTGGTCGGGGGCTCTGCCGACCTTGCAGGGTCGAACAACAGCCACATGAAGGGTCTTGCGAGCTTCTTGCCCGGGGACGAAGGCATACCGCGCAACATGGATTGGGGCATTCGCGAGCACGGGATGGGTGCCGCGATGAACGGCATGGCGCTTCACGGTGGCGTGATTCCGTACGGTGCGACGTTCCTCGTGTTTAGTGACTACATGCGGCCCTCGGTCCGCCTCGCTGCGCTGATGAAGCTCCACACCTGCTACATCTACACCCACGACAGCATTGGGCTCGGGGAAGACGGCCCGACGCACCAGCCCGTGGAGCACCTCGCCGCGTTGCGCGCGATTCCACAACTTGCGGTGTTCAGGCCGGCGGATGCGAATGAGGTTCGCGAGTGCTGGAAGGCCGCCCTCGAGTGGGACGGGCCGGCGGCGCTGGCGCTGACTCGGCAAAACGTACCGGTGCTCGATCGGAGCGCGGTCGCGAGCGCTGAAAAGGCCAGGCGTGGGGCATACACCCTGCGTGAAGCGGGCGGCGGCGGTCCGGACGTGATCCTCGTCGCCACCGGCAGCGAGGTCGAGATCGCGCTCGCCGCGGCAGACGTGCTCGAGCAGGAGGGCGCCGCGGTACGTGTGGTCAGCATGCCGTGCTGGGAGCTCTTCGAGCAGCAAGACGAAGGCTACCAGCAAGAGGTCCTTCCACGCGGCGTCGCGGCCAAGGTCGTCGTCGAGGCTGGCATACGCCAAGGCTGGGACCGTTGGGTCGGCAACGACGCCGCGTTCGTCACCATCGATCGGTTCGGTGCGTCTGCGCCGTACGAGGTGCTCTACGAGAAGTATGGCATCACAGTCGAACGCGTCGTCGCCGAAGCGCAGCGCCTGCTGTCCTAGCTGACCGCGGCGATGGCTGTGTCGTAGTTGGGCTCTTGGACGATGTCCGGGACGAGCTCCGTGTGGACGACCTTGTTGTTCTCGTCGAGCACGACGATCGCCCGGGCGGCTAGGCCCTTCATTGCGCCGTCGACCATTTCGACTCCGTAGTCTCCGAGGAAGGTGCCTCGGAAGGTCGAAAGCGGAACGACACCCTCCAGGCCTTCAGCGACGCAGAAACGCTTCTGCGCAAACGGAAGGTCGGGGCTGATGACGAGCACCACGACGTTGTCGAGGCTTGCCGCGCGTTCGTTGAAGGTGCGCGCCGCGACTTGGCAGACGGGGGTATCGTAGCTCGGGTTGATCGTGAGGATCTTCTTCTTCCCTTCGAAATCGGCAAGCGTCTTTTCGCTGAGGTCGGTTCCAATGAGGAGGAAGTCCGGCGCGGTGCTGCCGGTGGCGGGCAGGTCACTATTGGTTTGAACCGGGGTTCCCTTGAGCGCAGTGGTAGCCATAATTCTCCTTCTGAGGCACGAGTAAGGCGGTTCTATAGGGACCTTGCCCGAAATTCCAAGCGGTTGCAGACGAAAAAGAAATTCATTATCAGTAGTGGGTGAAGCCCTCCCTCGCGGATCTGGCCCTCGGGCAACCAGCCGAGATCGTGTCGATCGACTGTGGGCGCCGCCTATCGCGGCGCCTGATGGAGATGGGCCTTCTCCCCGGGACCCGCGTTCGGGTGGTCCGCGTGGCGCCGCTCGGTGACCCGATCGAGCTCCGATTCCGCAACTATTCATTGTCGGTGCGTCGCGTCGAGGCGGCCAAGATCGCCGTGACCCCCGAGGGTATGGTGTGAGCGGCAGAACGGCTCCCTTGCAGGTGCTGATCGCGGGCAACCCCAACTGCGGAAAGAGCACCCTCTTCAACGCGCTTTCCGGCGGGAGCGCGCACGTTGGGAACTATCCCGGGGTCACGGTCGAGCGGACGAGCGCGCGCATGCGGCTCGGTGCGCAGGACATCGAGCTCGTCGACGTGCCCGGGATGTACAGTCTGACCGCGGGCTCCCCCGAAGAACAGCTCGCGGTCAACACGCTGATCGAAGCAGACACGCGGGCTGTGATTTGCGTCGTAGTCGCGACGACGTTGCAGCGAGGCCTTTATCTAGCGTTGCAGCTCATCGAGTCCGGGGTCCCCGTCGTCGTCGCGCTCAACATGATGGACTCCGCCGACCGTCTTGGGCTTCGGATCGACACCGAACGATTGTCGCAGCTCGCTGGATCGCCCGTCATTGCCGTGGTTGCCACCAAGCGGCGCGGCCTGGATGCTCTGCTCGCGGCGCTCGGGAAGCAGCTCGGGTCCGTCAGCGGTGCACAGAAACCAAAAGTGGCTTACCCGCCCGAGGTCGAAGCCGGCGTGGCGAAACTCATTCCCGTCATCGCGCAGTGGCGTCCGGGGACCGCTCCGAGCCAACTACCCGCGTTCGCGCTTTGGTGCCTCCTGTCTCTGGGTGAAGACAGGCTCCGTGACGTTCCTGATGCCGTGCGTGAGGCCGTCCACGCCATTCGCGAGGCCGCCCGCGCCGAGGGCCGCGACCTCGACCTCGAGATCATCTCCTCACGCTATGCCTGGATCGACGATGCCGTGGGCCAGGCGTGTTCCGTGACGGATCCGCGGCCTCCGTGGAGCGAGCGCATCGACCAGGTGCTGACTCATCCGATCGCGGGGATCGCCATCTTTGCCGTCGTGATGTTTGGGATTTTTGAAGCGCTCTTCGCGGGGGCCGAACCCATGATTGGCGCGATCGAACGCGTCACCGGGTTCATGCAGGCGCAAGCCGCGGCGCTTCTCCCTGCGGGGGTGCTCCAGGATTTAGTTGTCAAGGGCATCATTGCGGGCGTGGGAAACGTCGTCGCTTTCGCCCCTCAGATCTTGATGCTCTTCCTCTTCATTGGGTTCCTAGAGGACTCCGGCTACCTCGCGCGCGTCGCGTTCGGGATCGATCGCGTGATGAAACGGGTGGGACTGCACGGAAAGGCATTCGTCCCGCTGTTGTCCGGCTTCGCCTGCGCGGTCCCTGCCGTCATGGCCACGCGCCCGATCGAACGCCGCCGAGATCGCTTGGTGACAATGCTGGCGCTTCCGTTGATGTCCTGCAGTGCGCGCCTTCCGGTCTACATCCTGGTTGTCGGTACCGTCTTCGCCGGGCAGTCGGTCGGTTGGTTCAGTGCGGGGGCCGTCGCGCTGTTCTCGATGTACGCGCTATCGGTGCTGGTCACGCTTGCGGCCGCCGCAGTCATTCGCCGCACCGTGCTTCCTGGCCCTGCGCCGACGTTTGTGCTCGAGATGCCGCCATACCGGTGGCCCTCGGTGCAGATACTGTGGCTCAACGCCTGGCGCCGACTGCGCATCTTTCTCGTCGATGCGGGCACGATCATCTTGGCGATGACCATCCTCCTCTGGGCCCTACTTTCGTTTCCAAAGTCGGCGGACGTGGCCGAGCACTACGCCGCCGAGCGCGAGCGTGTGGAGCAGACGGCGTTGCCGGAAATGGACAAGGCCAAGGCGCTTCGATCCCTCGATGCGCAAGAAGCGGCCGATCAGCTCGGGCACAGCTTCGGTGGCAGGTTCGGTCATGCCATCGAGCCAGCGATCAGGCCCATCGGCTTCGACTGGCAGATCGGGGTCGGGATCATCGGCGCGTTCGCGGCGCGTGAGGTGTTCATCTCGACGCTTGGGGTGGTCTTCGGCATCGGGGAGGCCGACGAAGAGAACAAGCCCCTGCGGCAAGCCCTCCGGGACGCCCGCCACGCCGACGGGACCCCCGTGATGACGCCGCTCAGCGGCATTTCACTGATGATCTTCTTTTTGCTGGCCTGCCAGTGCATGAGCACACTCGCCGTCGTGAGAAGGGAATCCGGGTCCTGGAAGTGGCCGGTGTTCCTCTTCACCTACATGACGGTGCTTGCATATATGGCCTCCTTCGCGGTTTATCAGGGAGGCAAACTCCTTGGTTTTGGATAGGTTTTGAGTATGCCGTGGCAACAAATCATGGCAGGGTTGATCATCGCGGCCGCTGGCGCCTACGTGATTCGGCGCCTTCGCCGCAAGAAGGACCAACCCCGTTCGAAGGGCCCAGACGTGCCCGTTTCAAGATTGACGCGAAAGCGCCCGCCGCGAGACTCGTGCGGGCATTGAGCGGAATGATTATATTAATTCAAAGATGAGCGGATCCGCCACCATTGAAGGGCTCCGGAAGTTTCGAAAGAAGCTTCTGCGTGAGCGGGACCCTTGGCACGATACAGCGCGCCGGTTTCGCATCCGCCGGTTTGCGGGTCCGGAGTGCTTTCTCGAGCACCTCGAAGGGGTGCGGGTCGCGCACTTGACCGACCTGCACGTCGGTCGCGTCACGCCGATGGCGGTCCAATACGACGCGGTCTCCATGACCAACGCCGGTAAGCCCGACGTCGTCGTCATTAGCGGTGACTTCGTCTGCCACAGTCAGGTGTACCTCGACGATCTTACCGACGTGATCAGCAAGATCGATGCGCCCGTTTTTGCGGTCCTGGGCAACCACGACCACTGGGCGGGCGCGGAACCGGTGCGAAAGGCGCTCCGGCGCGGCGGGGCCGAGGTGCTCGACAACGCGCACACGACGATCACCATCCGGAATCAACCGCTGCAAATAGTCGGCCTGGACGATGCATATACCGGGCACGCCAATCGCCGCGACGCGCTGAAGGGCCTGCGCCCGGACCTGCCGGTCATTGGACTTTCGCACATCGCGGAGGAAGCCGACGCGCTTTGGGAGGCAGGGGTTCCGCTCGTGTTTTCCGGTCACACCCATGCCGGTCAGGTTACGGTCGCGCGCCTTCACGAACTTTCGGTCGGGAGGCTCGCTGGCCACAAGTACATTCACGGGCTCTACGGTTCCCGTGGCACGGAGGACCCGAAGGGCGCGGTTTACGTGGGTGCTGGGGTAGGGGCCGCGATCGTTCCGCTGCGCGTGGGTGAACGCGCAAAGCGCGAGGTGGCTTTCTTCGAGCTCGGCACGCAGCCCGGAGCCTTCGACGAGCACCACGAAGAGCAAGCGGCGTATCAGGGGAGAACGCCCTCGCTCAAGACCAAGGAGCGCCGCGCGCAGGCCGTGCTCCGCAAGCAGGAGCGCCGCGAGCGCCGAAACGGCAACGGAGCCAGCAAAGGCGCCGGCTTAGGCTCCTGACGCGCGATCGCGTCACGAGTTGGCGGCGAGGAACTGCTCCACTTCGAGGGCAGCCATGCAGCCGCTGCCGGCAGCTGTGATCGCCTGCCTCCACTTCTTGTCTTGCACGTCGCCCGCCGCGAACACGCCGGGGATGTTGGTTTGCGTCGAATCGGGCTTCGTGATGATGTAGTCCTGCTCGTCGGTGTCGATCTGGCCGTTCAAGAATGCGGTGTTCGGTGTGTGACCGATCGCGAAGAACAGACCCGCAACCGGGATATCCCGCTCTTCGTCGGTCTTGAGGTCTTTGACGCGAACCGCTTCGAGGAAGTCGGCACCCTTGGCCTGCGTGATGACCTGTGACCAGAGCATCTCGATCTTTGGGTTGTCGAGTGCGCGCTGCTGCATGATCTTCGATGCGCGGAGCTCGTCGCGGCGGTGAACGATGTACACCGTCGAGCCGTACTTCGTGAGAAACGACGCCTCTTCCACCGCGGAGTCGCCACCGCCGATCACCGCCAGGGGCTGATTGCGGAAGGCCGGCAACGCGCCGTCACACACCGCGCAGGCCGAGATGCCCTTCTGCCATAGCTCACCGTCGTTGGCGCCCGGGATGTCGAGGCGCTTTGCCGTCGCGCCGGTCGCAATGATGACCGAGTCCGCGCTGCCTTCCTCGGAGTCGGCCTTGAAGCGGAAGGGCCGGCTCGAGAGGTCGATCTCGTTGACGGTCTCGGTGTAGATAGTCGTGCCGAAGCGCAGGGACTGTGCGCGAAAGCGATCGGTCAAATCGGGGCCCATGACGCCCTCGGGAAAGCCGGGGAAGTTCTCTACGTCCGTCGTGGTGGTCAGCTGGCCTCCAGCGGCGATGCCGCCCGCCATGAAGCCCTCGAAAAGCACGGGCTTCAGCTCGGCACGTGCGGCGTAAATGGCCGCGGTGTGGGCTGCAGGTCCGCTACCGATGATCAAGACTCGATGGCTCATGACACTCCTCTTGAGGCCCGGGTTATGCATACCCGCAGGCGGGCACGCAACCGCTAACCGATCACATTGGACACATACGCGCCGATGGCAAGCGAGGCCGTAAGCCCTGGAGACTCGATGCCAATCAGGTGCACCAGCCCCGGCTGCGACGAGGGATTGGCGATGACGAAGTCTGCGAATCCGCCGCCAGGGCCGACGAGCTTCGGACGAATCCCACTATAGTCGGGCGTCAAGTGCTCCGGCCGGATCGCCGGGAGGTAGCGCGCGACGGCTTTGGCGAAACGTTCGGCTCGGGATTCGTCGACGGCGTAGTCGATCGTGTCGACGAATTCGGCGTCTGGGCCGGCACGCCGTGCGCCCGAAATGTCTGCGGTGACATGAACGCCGAGGCCGCCTCCTTCGGGGAGCGGATAGATCAGGCTGTTGCGCGTGGGTGGCGCTCCCGCACCGAGCGCGAAGTACGAGCCCTTGCATGGATACAAGCGCCAAGGCCGTTGCTCGTCAGGCAGCCCCGACTTCGCCGCCACGTCGAGAGCCGAAAGGCCGGCGGCGTTCACGAGTCGCCGCGCGTGCAGCTCTCCGTGACTCCCCATCGTGTCCGTGGTCTGAACGACCCAGCCATCGTGGGCCTTCCGAATCTCCTCGACTGCCGTGTGGTACACGAGCGCGCCGTCGGCTTCTTTGATCCCGCGGACGAGGCTCGCGATGAATTCATGGACATCGACCACGCCCGAGTTCGGGGAGTGAAGAGCGAGCGCGCAACGGAGTTCCGGCTCTTGCTCGCTCGCCTCGCTCCCGGTCATGAGCCGAAGCTCGCCGGCACCGACTTCGCTGGCATGGCGGGCAATGGTACGAAGACGCTGCTCATCTTGAGCGCTCGTTGCGACGATCAGCTTCCCCGTGTGTTTGTGTGGCACCTCGTGAGCTTCACACCATTCGTAGAGCCGACGATTCCCTTCGATGCACATTCTCGTCTTGAATGAGTCGTTCGGGTAGTAGATCCCCGCGTGAATCACGCCGCTGTTCCGGCTTGAAATCTCGCGTCCGGGTCCGACTTCTCGCTCGATGACCACCACCGAGTCGAGCCGCCGAGAGAGCTCGTATGCGCAGGCGAGGCCAACGACGCCGGCGCCGATCACGACCGCATCGACTTGTTCGGACATGGTCATCCCCTTTTAGAACGCTAGCGGGTCGATCCGCTGGGCCGGCGGCTGAACCGACAGCTGCGGCATAGGCAGCTCGAGCTGCTGTCGGTACGCCTCGTAGTGCACCAACACTTTGCGGACGTAGCGGTGGGTCTGCGTGAACGGAATCCGCTCCAACAAAACGTCGACCGGGGTTCCGTCGGCGCTCTCCTGGATCCAGCGCCGAACGTTGTGGGGCCCGCCGTTGTAGGCGGCTATGGCCAGTGGCAGCCGCCCGTCGAAGCGGTGAATCAAGGAGCTCAGGTACCAAGCAGCGAACTCGAGATTGAGCCGTGGGTCGAGGAGATCGGCCGGCGTGAAATCGTCACGGCCCAGAGCGTGGGCGATCAGCTGTCCTGTTCGCGGCATGATCTGCATGAGGCCGACCGCCCCGGCATACGACACGATACCCTTCTGATAGGCGCTCTCGACTCGCATGACCGCAAGCAGGACATTGGGATCGAGGCCGTATCGGTTGGCGGCGGGAACGGCGAGCCATTCGTAAGCGCGCGGACGGGTGTCGATGAAGTCGGGCCCCGCGAAGCCACCGGCCGTTCCCATGTCGCCGAGCGCTGCGGCCACGGCGGCAAGCGTGGCACGGTCTTCATCGGTAAGCTCGAGGCGCGCGGCGCGAACGTCGCTCGTGAGTGGCTCGTCCGTTCGGCCGTCCGCCCGCGCAACGCTGCTCAGGCCCGCTCTTGCGATGGATCTCCCAAGCGCGTGGCGCCACGACAGGTAAGCCTCGAAGAGCTCGGCGGTGGCTGCGCTACGCTCGCCAAGGCGGAGCAGATCTGAGGCACGCGCAATCCACGGATAGCTGTCGGCATGCAGCTCGCCGATCGGTTGGAGCCGCTCGGCGAGCACGCGACCTAACGCCCGAGGCGGCCAGGGAGCGGTCTGCCCCGCTAGATTGGAGAGCCCCTCCTGGCCGGAGCTATGGTCGCCGCGTTCCAGCCGCCCAACCCCGTTTTCGGCCCAAAGCGCATAGTAGCGGTCCCCGCTGAGCTCGGCGGTCACTTTCGCCTGCGCGAAGAAAAGGGCTGCCTTAGCCGGTCGGTGGGCGCGTTCATGTGCCCCGGCCAGGTGGTAGAGCGCGGCCACCCGGTAGCGGGAGTTCGGGCGCCTCGCGATGTCTTCCAGCAGCGCGATGATGGGGTCTTCGCTGCCCGCTCCAATGGCAGCCATCGCTGCGTCGAAGAGCATGGCCGATGGAGCCCTGGCCCGAGCGCCCAGGGTGACGAGGATGGCGTCGACCTCTTCCTGGAGCTTGGCCGCCGAAGCCACGCGCACCATGTCGACAAGTCGGCTCGACGGAATCGACGCGTTCGCGCGACCCGCACGCAACCCAGCAAGCTGCCGGACCGCACGGTCTGGCTCACGCGCGCCAGCGGTTTCCGCCATGTCGTTCGCGCGACTTGCGATCTGCCTCGCGGTCGCGATGTCTTCGATGGGGAACAACTGGGCGGCCCGCATGTAGGTTTCCGCCGCTTTCCAACGACCCTCGTCGCGAGCGAGGCGACCCGCGAGGTAGTGGACCTCCGCGTGCTGCTCTCCGATGAGAGAGCTATCGAGGAGCTCGGCGATCGCAGCCTTCGCGTCGTCGAGCGGACCCGTGCGCATCAGTTGGCGCGCCCGATGCACTCGTTCTTCATCTGTCATCGAGGGCGTTTCATGGCCGAGCGCCCCCAGGCGCGTGAGCTCGGATTCGGCCCACGGTGCGATGCGGCTCCCAGGGTAGTCCACGCGGACCGCATGCATGGCCGCGATGGCCTCGTCGTAACGCCCTTGGCGGAGCAGGCTCTGGGCATGCTCGAAGAGCAGCTCGGTGCGATTGGGAATCGCCGGGTAGGTCCACAGCAGGTCGTGGAGAGTCTGGTCAGCGCTCGGCTCGTCTGCGCGGAGCAGAGCAAGCGCTCGGCCGAAGCTAGCCTCGACCCGCACGGATTCGTGCGGGCTTTGCGAGGCCTCGGCGAAGAAATCAGCCGCCCGTTCCGGCCTGCCCCGAAGGAGCTCGAGCCGGGCGCTCTGCAGGGCGATGCGGTCGCTGATCCGCGGGAGCCCCCGGTGGGCCAAGTCGAGCTGCAGGCGCGCCTCCTCATAATTCGCCGCCGCGATCTGCTCGGTGGCTTCGCGATAGGCTTCGATCGCGCGCGCCTCAGAAGGCTGCGTGTCCGCAACTGCATTCAGGTACGGTCCGCACATGGGCGCGGGCCATTGCACCAGACTGATCGGTGCGACGTTGACGTGCGGCTGGTCCGCAATGCACATTGGCACGTCGGGCGATGCGTAAACCGGCGTAGGAAGCGATGCGAAGAACACCGACCCGAACAACACTGCAATGAGTTCGCGATGAGCCACGCTCCCTACAACATTGCAAATTTGTGAGGTGAGACGCAAAGATTCAGTTGTCGGCACGCCTCTTTATACGTAAATGGCGCCTACACGTTTCATTGTTGCAAAGGCTCGTCGGTCTTCGACCCTTCACTCGCTTCCGTTGCAGCTGCTGCGTCCTCGCTGGGCTCGTCCTCGAGTTCGGGTCGCAGGATGGTGACGATGCCGACTCCGACGAGCACCGCGAAGCCCAGCATCAGCCAGAACGTGCGCCACTTCGGGGTTTCGTACCGTTCGTCGTAGCGGGGCATGTCCTCAGCCTCGGAGCTCTGCCAATGCGGCGCGAGTTGAGGCAACCACGCCGTCTGCCGGCACGTCCTGGGACTCGCTATCGGTGCGCTTCTTGAGCTCGACCGTGCCCTGTTTCAGGCCGCGAGACCCGACGGTAATCCGAATGGGAATCCCGAGGAGATCGGCGTCCTTGAACTTGACCCCAGGCCGCTCGGACCGGTCATCGAGGAGGGCTTCGACGCCCTCGGCCTGCAGCGCCTCGTAGATCTCGGTCGCCTTGGTGAGAGGCTCCTCGTCCTTGCCAATCGGGGTGATGATCACTTGATAGGGGGCGACGTTGACTGGCCAACGGATGCCGTGCTCGTCATGATGCTGCTCCATGATGGCGGCGATCAGGCGGGTGACGCCGATGCCGTAACAACCCATGACGAGCGAGCGGCTACTCCCCTCTTCATCGAGGAAGGTCGCGTTCATCTTGTCGGCGTAGTGGGTGCCGAGGACGAAGATGTGCGCGCCCTCGATGCCGCGATAGAGCTCGAGCCGACCGTCGCAGTTGGGGCACGGGTCGCCAGACGTGGCTTGCCGGATGGAGACGACCTCCGCTTCGAAGTCACGCCCGTAGCTGACGTTCTTGTAGTGGTAGGGTGTTTGTCCCGCGCCGGCGATCGCGTTCGGCACGGCGACCGCGTCCGGATCTGCGACGATGCGGCCCCCGAAACCCACCGGGCCGACGAAGCCGATCTCGGTGCCGGTCGCTTCTTTCACTGCGGCGTCGGATGCGAGCAGGACCTCGTCGACGTCGAGGTGTCGGGCTAGGCCGATCTCGTTGATCTCGTGGTCTCCGCGAACGACTGCCAAGACGACTTCCTCCCCGGCGGCGTAGAGCAGCGATTTGAGCGTGTTGGCAGCGGTGGTTTGCCCGCCAAAGAAAGACACCACCTCGTCGATCGAGCGCGTCTCGGGTGTTTCAACCTTCTCTAGCGTGGCTGGCTCGGTCGAGCTGGTGGCGGGCGGCTCTGCTCGACCTGCCTGCGCGACCTCGACGTTGGCGGCGTAGTCACAGGCGCCACACGCGACGATCCAGTCCTCGCCGGTCTGCGCCAGCACTTGGAATTCGGCGCTCTGCTTGCCGCCGATGGCTCCACTGTCGGCCTCGACGACGCGGTAATCGAGTCCGAGCCTCTTGAAGATTCGGTGATAGGTGTCGCGCATGTGCGCGTAGCTCTGCAGGGCGGCATCCTCCGACACGTCGAAGGAGTAAGCGTCTTTCATGATGAATTCGCGGCAGCGCAGGAGCCCCCCGCGAGGCCGCGGCTCGTCACGGTACTTCGACTGAATCTGATAGAGGTTGAGAGGGAGCTGCCGGTAGCTCTTGATCTCGCGCCGGACGAGGTCGGTGACG
>CAXMRM010000149.1:0-4024 GCA_964196015.1 uncultured Myxococcota bacterium | reverse complement strand
TGGTGAACATCGCGTTTCCCGAGGGGATCATGCTCGCGATTCTCTTCGCCAACATCTTTGCGCCCACCATCGACCACTTCGTCATGAGGGCCAACATCGCCAGGAGGTTGCGGCGAAGTGTCTGACCCAGTGAAAGAGCCCGGCCCTAGGACAGAGACAGTCGCGCGGACGCTGCTCGTAGCCTTCTTGGTGAGCCTGCTGTGCTCCTCGCTCGTGGCCTCCGCGGCCGTTCTGCTGAAGCCGCGTCAGGTCGCCAACGCTCTCCTCGACATGCGGCGCAACATCCTAGACGTGGCGGGGCTTTTGCAGCCCGAAAGCGACGTGAACGAGCTCTACGAGGGGATCGAGCCCCGGGTCGTCGATCTCGCAACCGGGGCCTACGTTGAAGACACCGATCCGGAGAGCAACCCCGAGCGGGCTCTCGTCTATCTCGTTCGACGAGACGGGGCGCTGAGCAAGATCATTCTGCCGGTGTCTGGCTACGGCCTCTGGTCGACCTTGCACGGATTCCTCGCACTCCAGGCCGATGGCAACACGGTCGCCGACATCACGTTCTACGCGCATGGCGAGACACCGGGCCTCGGCGACTTCATTTCCAAGCCGGCTTGGCGGGAGCTTTGGCGTGACAAGCGCTTGTTCGACCAGTCGGGCAACCTGAAGATCGAGGTCGTCAAGGGCCGCGTCCCGGCGGGTGACCCGTTGGCCGACTATCACGTCGATGGCGTTTCCGGGGCCACGCTCACGGGGAATGGCGTGACGAAGCTGCTTCAACATTGGCTCGGCGAGCAGGGCTACGGGCCCTATCTTCGTAACCTTCAACGAGGAGACGAGTCATGAGCTCCGCCGCCAAGCGCGCTCTCGTCGACCCGGTCGTCGACAACAATCCGGTCACGCTTCATGTGCTTGGCATATGCTCCGCTCTCGCGGTCACCACTTCGCTTCTTCCCTCGCTCTACATGTGCCTCGCGCTCACCTTGGTTGCCGCCTTGGCCAACGCGGCGGTCAGCATGATCCGACACGTGCTCCCGAGCAGCATCCGAATCATCGTCCAAATGACGATCATCGCATCGCTCGTGATCGTCGTGGACGAGTCGATCCAGGCGTTCGCGTTCGAAACCAGCCGCGAGCTTTCCGTGTTCGTGGGGTTGATCATCACCAACTGCATCGTTCTCGGCCGCACCGAAGGCTTCGCCTCGAAGAATCCCGTCGGTCTCAGCTTCCTCGATGGCGTGGGCAACGGACTTGGGTACAGCGTCATTTTGATCCTCGTCGCCAGCACGCGTGAGCTCCTCGGTGCCGGTACGCTGCTCGGCTACACGATCCTGCCCAATGTCGCCGACGGCGGTTGGTACAGCCCGAATGGCATGATGCTCCTTCCGCCCAGCGCCTTCTTCGTCATCGGCCTCATCATCTGGGGCGTGCGCTCGTGGAAGCCCGCGCAGGTCGAGAACCCAGAGTTCCACATCCACGAAGTCCACCGAACGGACGTGATGTGATGGGTAACTACGTGGAACTGTTCATCAAGGCCGTGTTCGTCGAGAACCTGGCGCTCTCGTTTTTCCTGGGGATGTGCACCTTCCTCGCGGTTTCCAAGCGCATCCAGACGGCGTTGGGCCTGGGCGCTGCCGTCATCGTCGTTCAGCTGATCACCGTTCCGGCCAACACTTTCCTCTATCACTATGTCCTCGAAGAAGGCGCACTCGCTTGGGCTGGGCTTCCCGAGGTCGACCTCAGTTTCCTGGGCCTCGTCACCTACATCGGCGTCATCGCTGCGATGGTGCAGATTCTCGAAATGGTGCTCGATCGTTACTTTCCGCCGCTCTTTCATGCGCTGGGCATTTATCTGCCGTTGATCACGGTCAACTGCGCCATCCTCGGCGGCACGCTGTTCTCTGTGCAGCGCGACTACACGATGTCGGAAAGTGTCGTCTACGGCATCGGAAGCGGCTTCGGCTGGGCGTTGGCGCTGGTCGGGCTCGCCGGCATTCGCGAGAAGCTCAACTACAGCGATGTTCCCGACGGCCTGCAAGGTCTCGGGATCACGTTCATCATCGTGGGCCTGATGTCACTTGGCTTCATGGCCTTTGCAGGGATCCAGCTCTAGGAGGCAGCGCAGCAGCATGGTTCAAATCGTTCTCGCGGTTACAGTGTTCACGGGAATCATCGTTTTGCTTTCGGCGGTGATCCTCGTCGCGCGCTCGAAGCTCGTCGAGACCGGCATCGTCGAAATGATCGTCAACGACGACCGTGAGTTCCAGGTGCCCGCGGGCGAGAAATTGTTAACCGCGCTTTCGAAGGTAGGTCTGTACTTGCCCGGTGGCTGCGGTGGCAAAGGCACCTGCGGCCAGTGCCGCGTGAAGGTGTTGAAGGGTGGTGGCCCCATGCTCCCCACCGAATCTGGCCTGATAGGGCGGAAGGAAGCCGCAGACCACGTTCGGCTGGGCTGTCAGGTCACGATTCGCGAGGATGTTCGCGTGCGCATCCCGGATGAAGTCTTCGGCGTTCGTAAGTGGGAGTGCACGCTGCGCTCGAATCGCAGCCTCAGCTCGTTCATCAAGGAAATCGACCTCGAGCTTCCACCTGGCGAGGAGGTTCCCTTTCGCGCTGGCGGCTACATTCAGGTCGAGTGCCCGCCGTACCAAGCGAGGTTTTCCGACTTCGACATAGGGCCGGAGTTTCGGGATGAATGGGAGCGCCACAACTTGTGGCGATTCCGAGCTGGGACCCAGTCGATCACGACACGGGCCTACTCGATGGCGAATTACCCGGAGGAGAAGGGCTTCATCCTTCTCAACGTCAGCATCGCCCTCCCACCGCCGGGCTCGGGCGAAAACGTGCCGCCAGGTGTCGTCTCGTCGTATCTATTCAGCTTGAAGCCGGGTGACCGCGTCACCATCGCGGGTCCTTATGGAGAGTTCTACGCCAAGGACACCGACAACGAGATGGTGTTCATCGGGGGTGGCGCCGGGATGGCGCCGCTTCGCTCGCACATTTTCGACCAACTCAAGCGTCTCCGGACGGACCGCAAGATCTCGTTCTGGTTTGGCGTGCGGAGCAAACGCGATCTGATCTATCACGAGGAGTTCACGCGCCTCGCGGCGGAGCATTCCAACTTCCGATACGTTGTAGCCCTTTCGGAGCCGAAAGAGAACGATGACTGGGGCGGCCCCGTGGGCTTCATCCACCAAGTGGCGTACGACGAATATCTCGCACGACACGAGGCACCGGACGACTGCGAGTACTACATGTGCGGTCCGCCCTTGATGGTTTCGGCGGTTCAGAAGATGCTTGAAGACCTCGGCGTCTCCGAGGAGAGTATCATGTTCGACGATTTCGGGAGCTGATCACTGTGGCGATTTATGTCTTGAGCTTTGTGGTTTTCACGCTTTCCCTGAGCGGCTTGAGCGTCGGCCTGTTTGCAGGGCGCGGCGGCATTCGCGGGAGCTGCGGTGGGCTCAACAATCCCGACGGGGGAGGTTGCGGCGCATGCGGCAGGTCGGCGAATGGTCCCTCCGATTGCCCAAGGAAGCGTTCGACATGACTTCAGTCAGCAAGATGCGTGTTCGAGACTCCATGGTCAGCAAGCCTGTGCTCTTCACGCGGGACATGGATTTGCTCGACGCAGTGTCCGTCTTGGTCGATAGACGAATCTCCGGGGCCCCCGTCGTCGACGCGCGCGGCAGTCTCATTGGGGTCCTCACCGAACGCGATTTCCTGAAGGCAGCCTTGGTCGCGGGATATCATGGCGAGAGCGCGGGACGTGTCGGGGACTGCATGAGCCGCGAGGTGCAGGCGGTGAACGCAGACGACAGCTTGCTCGATGTGGCCACGGCCTTCGCCGAAACCAACTACCGTGGATTTCCCGTCATGGACGACAATCGGGTCGTCGGTTACATCACGAGAAGGCACGTTCTGCGCGCGGTGATCGACGCATTTGGCCCTCGCCGGGCAGGTTTCCGCGGATCAACGTAGACAATTGGCCTAGCCGTCGAGCGCATCCATCCCGCGTCGTTCCGCATCGTCC
>CAXMRM010000148.1:0-8714 GCA_964196015.1 uncultured Myxococcota bacterium | reverse complement strand
ACCCCTCAGGGCTCTCGGATGGTCAGCGTCGACTCCCGGAACCCGTTGGTCCCTGGCTCGTGGACCCATAGGCGCCGCTCGGCGAGCTCGCCTTTCACAACGCTCACCACGATGTAGGCGCAGGGCCACATCAACTGGCCTTCGTTCGCGAACGTTGCCGCGTCCTCGTCGGAGAAGTACGCGCCCGCATCGCAGTGCGAGTGTTAGATGACCTTCACCGGCCGTCCCTCGTTCTGTCCCTGCTCGAACGTGCGCGCCGCGCGTAGCTCGTTGATCTTGAAGTACGTGTTCGATGTTCGTGGAAACGTGACCGCATCGAGCTTGTGATACTTGTCCGCCTCATTTTCCTCATGCTGGAGGGCATCCAGAAGTGCGGGCTGGTCGGCCGGGCCGAAGATGAAACCGCAGCTCTCGCTCGGATAACATTCGAGCGCATGCCGCTCGATCTCGTTGAGCACCGATTTTTCGATCTCGAGGTCGCCAGAGATCCACGGAAACGATTCACCACTCATAGTGCTTCTCCCACTTCATCGGCGCGAAGTACCGGTCGCCCCGGTCGCAGGCGATGGTAACGACGCAACTCGCTTCGAGGCGCTTGGCGACTTCCAGCGCTCCTGCCACGTTCGCGCCGGTCGAGTGCCCGACATGCAAACCTTCTTGCGCGGCCAATCGGTCGGACATGTCCCAGCCAGCATCGGTGCCAATCGGTAGGATCTCGTCGGGAACCTTGGCGTCATAAATCTCCGGCACGAGCGAGCTCGCCATGTGCTTGAGCCCTTCGAGCCCGTGGAGCGCCTCGGCCGGCTCCACCGCGATGCACTCGATCTTGCGAGTGTGCTCGCGTAAACGCCGCGTCGTGCCCATGCAGGTACCGGTCGTCCCGAGCCCCGCGACGAAGTGCGTAATCTCGTCGCCAACTTGCTCGAGGATCTCAGAGCCGGTGCCTAGGTAGTGCGCGCGGGGATTCGACGGATTCGAATACTGGTCCGGGTAGAAGTAACGGTCGGGGTCCGCGGCAACCAACTCGCGCACTCTGTGAATTGCGCCATCCGAGCCTTCCATCGGATCGCTGTAGATAATCTCGGTGCCGAACGCCTCTGTGATGTCCTTGCGCGGCTGCGACACGTTCGACGGCATCACGAGTTGGATGCGGTAGTCCATCGCCGCGCCGAACAAGCTGTATGCCACGCCGGTATTACCACTGGTCGCGTCGATTAGAATCTTGTCGTTCGTGAGCCGGCCGTCCTCGATCGCGTCGAGCATCATCTGGCGGGCAGGGCGGTCTTTGACCGAGCCGCCAGGGTTTGCGTACTCGAGCTTGAGATAGATCTTCGTGCCGGGCGCGTCCTTCTCGAGCGAGCGCAGGCGCACCATCGGGGTGTTGCCCACCGCCTCGACGATCGACTCCATCTTTCGGAAACGCATCAGCCCTCGGTGCTCAAGGTCAGCTCTGTTGGAAGCTCGCGCGCGGGCGCAATGCCGAGAACCTCCTTGAGGTGCTCGACCGCCGAAAAGGCGCCCATGACCGCAGCGGCAGGCTCTCGGAGCGCCGGCGAGCCGGCAAACCGCATCACCGCGCTCGCGTCCGGGACGCGCAGCTCCGCGCCGCTGTCGTCCTCCGAACAGCCCGCCCGTTCCAGATACTCCGCCGCCACAGCGTACGCGCCCGCGTCACCGTTTGCTCCGCGGCGAAACCCAGCTTCGAGTAGGCGCTCCTGGCCCGACTCGCCGATTTCACCGAGAAGAAGCTGACGCGCGTAACGACGCCGTGCTGCGGCGTCGAGGCTCAACGCCAGGCCCCGCCCGCGATGGCCGGAACGATGCTTATGGTATCGCCCTCTTTGAGCGCCGTCTCGAGATTGTCGAGAAAGCGGATGTCCTCGTCGTTCGCGTAGATGTTCACGAAGCGACGCACACCTTTTTCGTCACACAGGCGATCTTTCATGCCTGGATGACTTGCCTCGAGGTTTTCGATCACCTGGGCCACTGTACCCCCGTCCACGGAGACTTCGTCTTGTCCGCTGGTCAAGGCTCGGAGTGGGGTTGGAATGCGTACCGTAACAGCCATGTTCTTTCCTTTCTTAGTCCTAACAGATGCCGGTTTGAATCATGCGGCGCAAGCCGCCGTGTACCGCTCAATCCGTAAGTCCTGAATCTCTCCGCCGCACAGCGGGCAGTCGTCTCGGCGACGCACGAACGTCTTGCGAAGCGCACCCTTGAGCGCGTCATAGTGCCAAAGCTCGCCACCCGGGCCTTCGCCCCGGAGCAAGCGAAAAACCAGAGCCGCTTCGAGCCCACCGAGCACACCGACGACCGGCCCGGCCACGCCTGCCTCGGCGCAGGTCTCGGCTCGGTTGCGGGGAATGTCCTCGAAGAGGCAACGAAGACACGCCGAGTCGGGGAGGGCGCAAAAGGCCCAGCCGGCCCACCGGACTGCGCCCGCCTGAACCGCTGGCACGCCCGAGAGGTGCGCCGCATCGGCGACCAAAAACTTCGTCGCCAGGTTGTCGGCGCCCTCGACGACGAGGGTGTGATCCGACAGGAGCTCCATCGCCGTGCCCGGCACGAAGCGGCCTTCGATTACGCGAAGAGAAAGCTCGGGCGACAGCGCGCGAAGTACGTGCTCCGCGCGCTCGATCTTCGAACGGCCGACGTCATCGCTCGTGTAGAGCGTCTGCCGGTGCAGATTGCTCTCGTCGACCACGTCGTCGTCGATGATGGTGATGTGCTCGACGCCGCTTGCGGCGAGCAGCCGAAGCAAAGGAGACCCGAGGCCGCCGGCGCCTACGACGAGGACACGCTGTGCGGTGCTCATTGGAAGTACTCCCCCAAGCTGAAGTAACGCTCGCCGGTGTCACACAGCACGGTCACGACGGTTTTGTCCGGCCCGAGCTGCCTGGCGACCTCGATGGCGGCCCACACGTTCGCACCGGCGCTGATGCCGAGAAGCAAACCCTCTTGCTTGGCGAGCGCGATCTTGGTGTCCGACGCGTCCCGGTCGCTGACGCCGATGATCTCGTCGACCACCTCGGGGTGATAGTTCTCCGGCACGAAGCCCGCATTGAGCCCTTGAATCTTCGTCGGTCCGGGGGAGCCCCCAGCGAGCACCGGGCTCGCAGCAGGCTCGACCGCAATCACACGCGTCGCCGAATTGCGCGCCTTGAGCGCCTGTCCGACGCCGCTGACCGTTCCGCCGGTCCCGACCGCTGCGACGAAAGCATCGATGCGGTGCCCCTCGAATGCATGAAGCAGCTCCGACGCAGTCGTTCGCATGTGAACGCCTGGATTCGCCGGATTCGAAAACTGCTCTGGCATGAACGCACCGCGCTCTTCGACGACGCGGCGCGCGGCCTCCATCGCGCCTTCCATCACACGGTCCGGTTCGGTGAGAAGGATCTCGACCCCATACGCTTCGAGCAACGCACGCCGTTCTAGCGACATACTCGCAGGCATCGTGAGCACGAGCTTGTAGCCTTTGCGCGCGCAGACCAACGCCAAGCCGATGCCTGTGTTGCCGCTGGTTGGCTCGACGATGGTGTCCCCTGGCTTCAACCGCCCCTGCGCTTCGGCCGCTTCGATCATGGCCAGACAGATGCGGTCTTTGACCGATCCCCCAGGGTTGAGGTGCTCGCACTTGCCCCAAATCATCCCCCCGCCTTCGGGCGAGAGTTTGCGTAGGCGAACGACTGGCGTTTCGCCAATGAGATCGATGACGCTATCGACAACGGCTGCGGACATCAGATCGAATACACGTAACGTCGGGGAGGCGCGCGACGAACTCCGTGCGCGTCGCCCCGTTCACAGAGATCTTGGATCGTGATCGCGTCGAAGCACGCCTCGATGTTCTCGGAAAGCTCGGAGAAGACGTTTTCGGTCACGACCCGGCTGGTCTCGTCGGCGTCGCCGTTCCCGTCGACGCCGGCCAGGAGGATAGGCCCCTCCAGAGCGCGCACGATGTCTCCTATCCGGATATCATCGGGGTCCATCGCAAGCGCGTAGCCGCCCCGCGGGCCGCGCTTGGAGGTCACGAGCCCCGCCCGCTTGAGGTCTTGGAAAATCTGCTCGAGGAACCGCGGAGGGATGGCCTGCCGCCGCGAGATGTCTTTGATCTGCGTCGCCTTGCCACCGCTGTGAAACGCGATGTCGAAAATGGCGCGAACGCCATATCGGCCTTTGTTCGAGAGCTTCACCCTGTGGGATTTATGGTTTCCCACATCGGAATTGTCAAGAATGCCTATTCGGCCAGTGTGATTGGGACCCCGCCGTCCTTAAGAGCGGCGCGCTCGGCCTCCGAGACGCTCGGCAGCCCCTCGCCGACGTGCAAGGCGGCTCGCTCGAGGATAGCCTCGCAAAGATCGCCGAAGTCGTAGCCCGCCCCGGCCGCGATTTTGGGCAATAAGGACGTGGGGGTCATCCCGGGGAGGGTGTTGACCTCGAGCACGTACTCGTTCTCGTCCGAGGTCACCAGCAAGTCGACCCGGGTCGCTCCCGTAGCGCCGACGGCATGGACCGCGCGCTCTGCCAGATTCAGCACGCCCTGGTAGCGAGTCGGCGAAAGGCGAGCGGGGAAGTGATACTCGCTCTGTCCCTTCTGGTACTTCGATTTGTAGTCGTAGAAGCCACCCTTGGGCTCGATCTCGATCGCACCGAGCGCGTTGCCGTCGAGCAGGCCGACGGCCACCTCGCGACCGCGGATCAAACGCTCCACCAGGATCCACTCGTCAAAACGCGCGGCATCTTCGAAGCGTTGCTTCAGCTCCGCGAGGCTCTTGGCATCTCCGGCACCAACGCTCGACCCGCCGCTCCGCGGTTTGACGAAGCTCGGGAAACCAAACGAGCTATGAATCTGCTCCAGGCGACCGAGGTCGCCGCGACGCGCGACGTAGTAAGAGGGCGTCGGCACGTTGTAGAGGCGGAAGAGCTCCTTGCTCTTCAGCTTGTCCATCGCGAGGGCGCTCGGCAGGACGCCCGAGCCGGTGTACGGGATGCCCATCGTTTCGAGCATGCCTTGGATACAGCCGTCTTCGCCGTAGGTGCCGTGTAGGGCGATGACCGCAAGGTCGATGGTGGTCTGGCGCAGCACCCGGTCGATGTCCGCATCGACAAACACCTTCTGTACGCGGTACCCACGGGCCTTGAGCGCCTCGAACATGGCTTCGCCGGTCTTCAGAGAGATATCACGCTCCGCGCTCACGCCCCCAAGCAGTATGCCGATCTCTTTGTCCTTCATTCGAATCTCCTCGGCGCGCTACCTATGCGAAGAGCGGGCCAACCCCACTTCACCCCGAAAACTCCGCGGGCGGTTCCTGGGCTCGTGTCCTGCGTGCCACAATCGCGACGCCCGTCTGACACGAAAACCCCTGCCCATGCCCATTTGGCTGTAACAGCGGCGATCGGCCAGTGCCAATTAGCCGCAGATCGGCCGTATGGCCCTGGCCCCCTCCAAAGTCAAATCCACCCCAATTAAGGAGGGTAAACGGAGGCTCAACCCAAGCAGCTGGATGGGAAAGAGGAGATTCGCACTCTTTCGAGGGCTTGTGTCATTGCTTCGACACGGGCTGGGTGGTAACCGAGAGTGAAGAAAGGGGTCCTCGGACCCACGAATTAATTTAACAACCACTTCTGTCCGGTCGGAGTGCGAACGAGCATGGCTGATAGCCCTTTGGGCAACGGGGCAATGCGCGGGTGGAGCGAGTCAATGCTCCCCGTCGCGACGTCCCAACTGCCATCCGACATCGCCCGCCGGAGAGACAGGAACGACAACAACCATGACATTCACGGAAGCAGCCGTGGAGGTTCTCCGCTCGGTCGGAAAGCCCCTCCACTATAAGAAAATCACCGAAATTGCGATCGAACAAAATCTTCTATCGCACGTAGGCAAAACCCCAGAAACCACCATGAGCTCGAGGCTCGCCACCATGGTCAAGAAAGACCGCGGCGACGCTCCGATCCTCAAGGTCAAGCCCGGCGTCTTCGCCCTTCGGGAGTTCCCCGAGGACGTGGTGGAAAGGGCTGCCGGCACCTCGCCCGAAAGCGACGCCCCCGAGACGTCCGAACCGGACGCCGAGCCCGAAGCCGCTGCGGCCTCCGAGGAAGCGCCTGAGCCCGAAGAGGAGACGAGCGCTGCGGCGCAAGAGCTCCCGGGTGCTGATGTTTTCCCGGAAGAGGATGACGACGACGACCTGATCCTCGCTAACCTCGGCGACGACTCCCGCGAGGGCCGCAAGCCCCGCAAGCGCCGTCCCCGCCGCCGTCGCGACCGTGACTCCGACAGCGGGTCGAGCGCGGACGCCCGGCCAGAACGCCGGCCAGCCCCTCGCAGCAGGGCGCGCCAGGAGCCTCAAGCTCCCGCCACACGCGCGGCCGAGGCGGGTGAGCCGGTCGGCCGGGATCTTTCTGACGCCATCGAAACAGCCCTCCGGGCTGGCCGTGGCCGCCAGGCGAGAACCCTCGTCCAGGTCGCCGAGGCCCTGATCGACACGGGCAGGCTCGCTGGGACCCCCGCACTTCTGGCACCAACTCTGGCTGCGGCCATGCGGGGCGACAACGCCAAGCGGCGGGCATCGGGTGGGCGCCCGAGGTTCCGGGAGGGGGGCGGCCTCGTCTCACTGCTGGAGTGGAGCCTGCCGAGCGAGGCGGTCGACGCGGAGCGCGACGCGGTGCGAGCGGCAGATCGACAGCGGCAAAGTGTCCGCCGGGCATTTGTGCAACGCCTGCACGACCTTCCCGATGGCGCCTTGCTCGAGCTCCTCGCCACATGGCTCAACGCGGTCGGCGTTCACTCGCTTCGCGGGGTGCGCGCCGAAGCCGGCGACTTCAGCCTCGCCGGCACGCTCCGCCGAGGCCCGGAAGAAACGCCGTTGGCCATCACGATCTATCGCGGCAAGCAGCCGATTAATAGCGACGCCATCGCGGCGTTGCGCGGCGGGCTCCATCATTTCGATCACGCGCGCGTCGGCTGGCTGGTTACTCTCGGGCAGGTGCGCGATGGTACCATCGGCGAAGCACACGCCGAAGGCGCCGCGCCGTGTGCGGTCTTCGATGGCGACGCGCTCGCCGTATCGATGGAAGAAGTCGGCGTCGGCATCCAGCGAGCATCGCTTCCATTGGCCGTGCTCGACGTGGAGCTGCTCGACTCGCTCGGTGGCGGCTCGGCGCGTAGCAACACGACATCCGCGCGTAGCAGCAAGACGTCCGCGCGTAGCAGCACGACGACGAGCACCGAGGACACCGAGGAATCTGACGCTAACAAGCGTCGCAGGGGCCGGCGCCGGGGCCGGCGGCGCGGTGGCCGCGACGAGGCGGGCGAAGAGAGCAGAGAGAACGAATCGCCCGAGGCCAGCGGGTCAGCCGACACCGCTGAGAGCTCCGGTAGCGAGCCGCCACAAATCGAAGCTGAGTCGAAATCCGTTCCGGAACCCACTGAAGACACAGAGAAAAAGTCTGCGGAGCCGCCTGCGGAACCCGAAACGGAAGCCGAGCAGCTGTAGTAAAAAAGATACACTCGAGCCGCCTGCGGGTGGCGTAAGGTAAGCGCATGCCCTACCGTCCCGGCCTCTTAATGGTTATTGGGAGCAGTAGGGTATGCGAATCGCACTATTGGTCATTGGCGTTGTCTTCATCAGCGCGTGGCACTCGCACTCAGGGGCGGGTCCCTCGTTCACTGAGTCTGTACCTGCGCCTGCCGCCGAAGGCATCAACTATCGCGACGCCGTCGGTGATCACCCCACCTCCCTCGCGCTCGCCCGCGCAATCGATGCTCGACTGATCGTTCGCGAGAGCCGGCAGGGTGAGCTGATTCACGTGCAGCACTGCCGTGTAAGCCAGGGCGGATGCCGTGCGCGCATCGCGACCCTGTCACGTTTGATCACCGAAGCGAGCAACCGCGCAGGGGTCGACCCGTTCCTTACGGCTGCTATCGCCATGCGCGAGTCGGGCCTCAATCCGCTGGCCGTCAGCCCGATCGGCGCTCGCGGTGTCGTCCAGCTGAATCCGAAGTACCGAGGCAAGACCGTGCCATTCGTCTATAACGAGCGGTATCGCAAGGAGTGTGGTCTCCGCCCCGGGGCATGTCAGCGGGAGGTGCTCGAAGCCGGACTCGGACTGTACGCCTGGGCGGTGGGCCGGTGTGGAGGCGACGTCCAGAAGGGCCTTGCCTGGTACAATTCCGGCCGCTGCGATAAGCGAAACGGCTATGCCGCCTCGGTCCTGCAGGAGCGCCGCCGGCTCCTCGGACTCGCCAAGGATGCCGACCCCGGCCTCCATGCCGTTTTCATCAATTAACTCCCTGATTTATGGGAAACGATGAGCCGCTCGAAGGCCTGCCCCATGGCCTCGGCGATCCGCTCCACGGCGCTCGTATCGGCTGCCGGATCGTTGGCGCACAAGACCCCAACCATTCTCGACCCGATCATCACCGGGACGATGACCACATCGCGGCCCTGGCGTCCAAGAGCCGCCCGGAAGAGGTGGTCGGCGGCGGTCTGTCCATAGGCTCCGCGGAAGACGCGCCCGCTATGGAGAACCTCGTTGAGCATCGAAGGGTTGCTGGCCGGCACCCACAGACTTCGGATGCCCGCGCTCGTCACGTCTTCACCGCTGCCGTCCCACCCACGGAACACCCCCTTGCGAAGCGCCAGGAATGCGGCGCTTCGCGCGGCGGCCAAGCACGCGCGACACGCGACGCCCACGACGTCATCGCGCGAGGTGACGCG
>CAXMRM010000147.1:0-6068 GCA_964196015.1 uncultured Myxococcota bacterium | reverse complement strand
TCTCGAGGTACCGTAGGTTCGCATAGGTTGCCCCATGTGTTTCCTGCGGACGGAATCCCAGCAACGGTTTGTGTTTAGCAAACCGCAGTGATTGGACTCCGCGACAACTCTCGTCGTACCTGAACCCTTGGTTTTCGACTCGCCAAGGGCGCGTAATGGGATGCGCTTCTAGTGGATCCTGTTGCTCATGCCGCACTCCGCGCCGTTGCTGGAGCTCTCGCCCCACGTGCAACGGTGTCGCGCAGCATGTTCAGGCCGACGCGTGCAATCCAGAGTTTTAGTTTTCAAAGATGGGCACCCGAACCTCGTGAGATTACCGTCACCGGTTCCGAACCGGTCTTAAGACGGTGAGTCGACGGTGTCACCCCGTCGCACTCGCTTCGGCGGGCGCTCGCTCCGCCGAAGCGGACGAGCACCGAACCTCTGACGCGCCGTCAACGATCGTCGGTCAGCCCTAGTGCCAGGCGCTTCCGACGGCCCGTCTAGAATCTTCGCGGCCGCCGTGTGGTGAAACAAAGCGGCGTCCCGATTCTAGCGCGCCTTCCACCGGTGCCCCTCGCGTCGACGGCCTTCGTCAGAGCTCTCGCTCGACTCGGACCCACGCATCAGACTAACGGCTTCTGCAATACTCACGACCCACGGACACATTCGACGCTCTTCGCGCCCCCGACTGCGTGACCTTGCGGCCCCGCTTCTCCCCCGTGAGAGTGAGAAACAGCAACTTTCGCTGCTGTCGTCAAATAGGGTGATTCAAAGAACGACCGAACTCGCTGTCGCGATCTTCCGACCCCTGTTTTCTCCGATCCGCCCAGGGAGATCAACGAAATTCGCTTGTGGAAAATACAAATCTTTTTCCACAGGCGACACGCTTGAAATTGCTTGTTGTTTTCAGGGTATGGGTGCCACGGGCACCGCGGCGGTGTTCACGGGAATCGACGCCGGCGGTGTTGTGGGCATGCCGGTATCGGTCGTGGTCGGTGTAACTTCCGCGGTCGTCGTCAAGGGGTCGGCCGTCAGCTCAGGCGCCTCGAGCGGTGCATCGAAGTCGAACGGCTGGAAGCGTGGAGTCATGTTGCCGAAACGGTCGACGCTCACCCACGCCCCGTCGGGCATGACGTACGCGCTCACCTCGCGGTCGTAGCGCGGCAGCGCGACCTCGATCGGGTCCTTGACCTGGCCGCGAACTCTGCCGGACAGAGTCTCGACGGGCAGCGGCTCGTCGAGCACGAAGTTGTAGCCGCCCTTGTCAAACTCCATGACGTACAGCTCTTCTTCGAACTCGAACTCGCGGCGGTACACCATCGGCTGCTGGCCGTATCGCGTGTGCGGACGGTGCTCGAGGACGAACGACATCAGTCGCACGGCGATGTGGTTGTGCATGCGGTGACAACCGTGCGAGTGGCGGCGCATGATGCTCATGTAGTCGACCGAACCGTGCGTGCGGATGCCCTCGTCGCCGCCAAGCCGCGGCTTGCCGTCGGGCGACCGGTAATACTTGCGGTGGTATGCCGCGACCAGTCCATACGCCGAGGCGTAGCTCGGACCGGTCGTGTGGTAATCAATCTCGAAGTACTCGCCGCGCTTTCTGTCGCGCCTCTTGGTCAGCATGACGCGGGGCGGTGTGCCCTCAGGCGGAACCCAAACCGGCGCGGCTGCGATGCGACTCCACACGCGCTTGCCAACAGGGGAGTCCTTGTACCTCCACATCACCGAGCCTTCGATGAACTCGCCCCGCCAACCCCCGACCGTCGTCCCGAAACGCGCCAGCGGGATTTTCTGGTCGTTGTAGTTGACGAAGATCGTCAGGCGCGGCCGGCGGCTGACAGGCTGGGCGCGGCCCTTGCCGTCCTCATCGAAAGGGAACTCGTACCAGACGTCACCCCGGTTGATCTCGACGCTGAGATCCATTGCATCGCTGTAGTATGGCGGAAGCTCGAGGCCCTGAACCGCAACGACCTTCTCCGCGGGAATGTCGCCAAGAGAAGCCAGCCACCCATACGTCGACTCGGCCGTATCGAGCCCAAAGGCCGCGATGAGGCGCTCGCGAAGCTCTACTTCGAAGTTCGGAACCCGCAGCTCTCTGCCATCCTCGGTCTTGTACGTGCGCGGCTCGTCGTCCGGCAGGGTCGACGTGCTGCCGTCTTCAATGACCTTCGCCGCATGCATCGCGCGCTCGGTCAACACACGGATCACCGCTTCCCGCTCCGTCGCTTGCGGCGTCTGCTGCAGAACGGCCAACGTATCGTCGCCGAGGAAGCCCCAACCGTAGACGCGATGTCGCCGCTCGAACTCGGCAAGCGCTTCGTGGGTGCGCCAATCGAAGAGGCCTGGCGTGTGCTGACCGCGACCCTCGAAGAAGCCTTCGCATTCGAGCCTAGCCTGCGCAGCGGCAATCGCTTCGATCTCGGGTGCGAGGGTCTTGTACTCCTCGACCTTCTCCCACTCCCCGTCATCGACGGCGTGTGCACGGGTGACTTGGTCCAGGCTTTCGACCCCGGCACGCGTGACGAGCGCGGCCATCTGTGGCTTGAGGAGCTCATAACGGGCCAGGCGGCGAGCCGGGCGGCGGCCCTTTTGATACGCGAGGAACCCATCGAACTCCTGCAGTGGCAGGAGTTCGAGCTCCGCCGCGCATTGCAGAGCGCGCACCTCGCTGAAGCGCTCCCGCAGCAAGGTCAGTGTCGGCAAGATGCCGTAGAGCTCCAGGTACTGGTCCTTCTTGGCTCGGTACCCGTGTCGATCCTCGGGAAACTCTCCGCGCGCCAGGGCCAAGTAGGTCGACCGGTACTCGCTCGGCAGGGGCTCCTCGTCGGACGGCGAAGCCTCCGTGAGGATGTACGGGGCCCAGTCTTCGCCGAGGTCCAGGAGAAGATGCCCTTCTTGATCCGCTTTGGCAGCATCGACCTCGCCCTGCGCTGTGCCGTCCTTCCAGAATGCGACGGGGGCCTCGAGGACCGGCCGAGGAGCTTCCGCGGCACGATCGGACGGGGGCGCAGAGTTCGCATCGCTCTCGAGCGGAGCGGCCACAGGATCCTGCTTCGGTGTGCAGCCATAGAAGGCCGCACACACCAGAATTGTGAATAATCCCAGGCGCACGTAAGCCACGACTTACTCACCTTGGGGCGGAACCGGATGCAGCGCAAGTTTCGAGCGGGCCATGCTGGACGTACCCACGGGGTGACGTGCTAGATGGCGCGTGGATGGGCTTTTTTGAGCGACGCAAGGTAGGTTTGGTCCTTAGTCCGGCACTGTTCCTTGTGGCTTGGTTCGCTCCGCTCGGACTGGACCCACGCGCCCAACGGCTCGCTGCGATTTTCGCCGCCGTGATGATCGCCTGGATCACGGAGGTGCTGCCGATTTCGGTGACCGCGCTGCTGATCGGGCCGGCGATGATCGTGGTCGGCGTCACCGACAGCCGCACCGCCTTCGCGCCATATGCCGACCCCCTGATCTTCCTCTTCATCGGCGGCTTCTTCATCGCAAGAGCCATGACGCGGCACGGCCTCGACCGGCGTATCGCCCAATCCTTCATGCGGCTTCGGGCGGTGCGCGGCTCCCCGATTCGTATGCGGATGGCCTTCATGATGACGGCGGTGGTGCTTTCGATGTGGATCAGTAACACCGCAACGGCGGCCATTTTGATCCCGATTCTCGTCGGCACCCTCCCCGAGGACGGCGACGCGAAGTCCGGCAGCGTGCTTGCCGTCGCGTACGCGGCTTCTGTCGGCGGCATGGGCACCCTGATCGGCAGCCCGCCAAACTTCATCACCGTGCGGTTCCTGCAGGAGCAGACAGGAACCCAAGTCGACTTCTTGCAGTGGATGGGCATCGGTCTGCCGGCTGCCTTGGCCCTCGTGGTCATCGTCGGATTCGCTCTTCAATGGCTCGCGCCCCCGCCACCCGTCGAAACGAGCGTGCCCCCCGTGACCTCGCCCTGGTCGCGCGGTGAGCGCGTGACAGCGTTTTGTTTCGGGCTGGCGGTCGTCGGCTGGACGGTGCCCGGCGTCATGCGGGCGGTCGGCGCACCCAACGCCGAAGCTGTCGTGCGCGCGCTCCCCATCGGGGCGGTCGCGATTCTCGCCGCAGCACCTTTGTTCCTGATTCGCGACGAAGACGGAGAGACCGGCGTTCTCCCCTGGCACGACGCGGTGCGTATCGATTGGGGCTTGATTCTCCTTTTTGGCGGAGGGCTCTCGCTCGGCGCGCAGATGTTCGAGACCGGATTGGCCGCAGCGATGAGTCAGTGGTTCTTGGGCGTGACGGGGATCACCTCGTTGTGGGGACTCACCGCCGCCCTCATCGTCTTCACCGTCTTTTTCACCGAAGCATGCTCCAACACCGCGTCGTCGAACATGATCGTGCCGCTCGCGATTGCAGCCGCCGTCGAGCTCGGTGTCTCGCCGCTTCCACCAGCCTTGGCTGTCGGCCTCTCCGCGAGCTGCGCGTTCATGCTGCCCATCGCGACGGGACCGAATGCCGTCGCGTATGGGACCGGGCTGCTCGAGTTGCCACAGATGCTGCGCATAGGCTTCGTGCTGAACATCGCAACCGCACTGACTCTCCTCGCAGTGTTGTACGGATTGAGCATCTTCTACGGATGGGCCTAGCCTTGCCGTTTTGTTGAGAGCATCCGCAAGGGTGACTCATCCTTACAGTTCCCCACGTCGTGAGAGGCAACCATGGGCACTACGGGAACCGTCCCTTTTCTACTGAATCAACTCAGGCCGCCCGGGCAAGGAGGCGCTGCGCTTACACAAGCAGCGGCGTCCATCGCACTTTCCCAGGGACAGCCGCAAACGATCGTCGACGTTCTGCACGGTCGCGCGTTTCGCTACTACGCGGAAGGCCTGCGTCAATACCTCGCGATCCGAACTGGCTCGACCCAGCGCGCGGACCACTATATCTCCAAGCTTCGCGCGTTCGTTGCCAAGACCGACAGCGACGACTTGATCCGAGCGCCCGGCGTTCGCGCACGGCTCTACAGAGCGGCGCGGGGCTATCTGCACAATCAGAGCCGCCCACACGAGCCACCGACGAAAGATGACTTCCAAGAGCTTCCGTGGCGCGCCCTTCCCTCGGCGCATCTCTCGGTGAGCCCTCTCAACGCGCTGCGCTTCGATCTGAGCGCGGAAGACTCCGAGCTCTTGGAGCTTCGCCATGCGCGCGAGCTCAGCATCGAAGAGCTTGCCTTCGTGTATGGCAAGGCGCCGCTCGAGATGGAAGAGCGCGTCGATGCCGCGATGGCGCAGGCGCAGGTCATTCTCGACGAGCACGGCATCCGCAACGCCGATCGATTCGGGCGCGTGATCATCGAAGCGTTCGCCCTTGAAGCCGCGCCGCTGACCCGGGGTAACGAGCACGAAGGCATCGAGCCACTGCCCAACGCAACGATCGTCGGCGGACGGTACTCGGTCGAAGCCCGCGTCGGGTTGGGCGCGTTTGGTGATGTGTATCGGGCCAAGGACACCGAGGTGCCCGGGCACGTCGTCGCCCTAAAATTGCTGCATCAAGCCGCGCATTCGAAGTCGGCGAAGCAGTCCGCCCTTCGCGAGTTGCGACTCATCGCCTCCGTGTTCCACCCCTCGATCGTGCAGTTCAAGGATCACGGTTGGTTTGAAGAGCGGCTTTGGTTCGTCATGCCTTGGTACGACGGCGAGACGCTCGAGTCGCGTCTGCAGCGTGAGCCGTTGAGCCGTGCCGAAGCGCTCGATATCTTCCAGCCTCTCGCCCGTGCGCTGGCGGCGATGCACGCCGCCGGTGTGCGTCACCAAGACGTGAAGCCAGAGAATATCTTCCTCGCGCGCATTCCCGGATTCGGTCGGGACGAGGTCACGCCGGTGCTGCTCGACCTTGGTGTCGCAGCGACCGAGGCAGAGATGGTGGTTGCGGGAACGCCAACGTACTTCGCGCCTGAGGTTGCGGCGCAGTTCGCCTCTGTCGAACGAAAGCCTCCGGTCAGCAACAAGGCCGATGTGTTTGCGTTGGCCCTCTCGCTTCGCAACGCGCTCGAGCCTGAAACGCAAGGAGACGTCCCTGCAGGCGCAGTCGATACGTTCATCGAATATCGA
>CAXMRM010000146.1:0-11135 GCA_964196015.1 uncultured Myxococcota bacterium | reverse complement strand
GACAGGATCGACATCATCCAGAACCGGCTCATCAAATACTACGGCTACAACGAGGCGTCGGCGACGGATGTGCTCGGTTACGTCGCCAGCATCTTCGCGAGGGGCGACGTAAAGGAGTAAACGGTGTCGCTGCGAATCGACCAGGACCATTCCCGGTTCCGCAAGATCGTTCGCGGTCGGATTCGGCAGAATCTCCGTCAGTACATCTCGAAAGGGGAGCTGCTCGGAAGACAGGGCAAGGACATCGTCTCGATCCCGATCCCGCACATCGACATCCCGAAGCTTCGTTTCGGCGACAAGCAGCAGGGCGGTGTCGCCCAGGGCGATGGGGAGCCCGGCGATCCGGTGTCGGGGAGCCCGCAGGAGGGAGACGGTCAAGGGAAGGCGGGCGACCAGGCGGGCGACCATGCGCTCGAAGTGGAGCTCACGCTCGACGAGCTCGCGGACATCCTCGGCGAGGAGCTCGAGCTCCCTAAGATCGAGAACAAGGGTAAGAGCGCCCTCGTCGACAAGAAAGATCGCTACGTCGGCGTTCGCAATATTGGACCCAACTCGTTGCGCCACTTCAGGCGAACGTTTCGAAGCGCGCTGCGTCGTCAGATCGCGCTCGGCACGTACGACCCGAAGCGCCCGGTGATCATCCCGACGCGCGACGACATGCGGTATAAATCGTGGAAAACGGAAGAAGAGCCCATTGCGAACGCGGTCATCCTCTACATGATGGACGTGTCCGGCTCGATGGGCGACGAGCAAAAGGAAATCGTGCGCATCGAGTCGTTCTGGATCGACACCTGGCTTCGCAAGCAATACAAGGGCATTGAAACGCGCTTCATCATTCACGACGCGTCCGCGCGTGAGGTCGATCGCGACACGTTCTTCCGGACTCGAGAATCAGGCGGCACGATGATCTCCTCCGCGTACCGGCTGGCGGCCGATATGATCGAACGCGACTATCCTTCGTCGCAGTGGAACATCTACCCTTTCCACTTCTCAGATGGCGACAACTGGAGCGTCGACGACACGTTGCTGTGCATCGATATCCTCAAGAAGATTCTGCTCCCCGCTTCGAACGTATTTTGCTACGGCCAAGTCGATAGCCCCTACGGCTCCGGCCAGTTCATCAAGGACCTCAAAGAGCACTTCTCGGAAGACGAGCAGTTGATCACGAGCGAGATCAACGACCGTGACGCGATCGTCGAATCGATTCGCGAGTTTCTCGGGAAGGGCAAGTAGCGCGTGGCCCAGTTCGCCCTCAAAACCGCCCTTACGCACTACCTCCGCGACGAACAGAAACGAATCGAAGGGTTCGTGCGAAGCGTCGGGCTGGACATCTTCCCAACGATCTTCGAAGTCCTGAGCTACGACCAGATGAACGAAGTCGCCGCCTACGGTGGCTTCCCCACGCGCTACCCGCATTGGCGCTGGGGCATGGAGTATGAGCGGCTGAGCAAGAGCCACGAGTATGGGCTCTCGAAGATCTACGAGCTGGTGATCAACAACAACCCTTCCATCGCGTACTTGCTGGAAGGCAATAGCTTGGTCGATCAGAAGCTCGTGATGGCGCACGTATATGCCCACATCGACTTCTTCAAGAACAATTTCTGCTTCCGCATGACGAGCCAAGGGCGCGACCCGAAAAACGGTGCCGATGTTCGCAAGTGGATCGACACGATTGCCAATCATGGTGCGATCGTCCGGAAGTGGGCCAACCGCATTGGCCTCGAAACGGTCGAGCAGTTCATCGACGCCTGCCTGAGCCTCGAAAACCTGATCGATCCGCAAAAGCCTTTCTTGCCGAAGGAGATGTCGCCAAGCACCTCCGAGGAAGAAGAGCCTCCCGAAACGCCCGAGGTGCCGCTCCTGCGCGTCGACCGCGAGTACATGGAGTCCTTCATCAACCCCGCAGAGTTCGTCGAGTCACAGAAGAAGAAGATCGCTGAAGAAGCGGAGCAAGCCCAACGCTTCCCGACGGAGCCTCGGCGCGACGTGCTCGGCTTCTTGCTCGACAACGCACCGCTTCAGCGTTGGGAGCGCGAGTGCCTCGCCGTCATTCGCACGGAGGCCTATTACTTCCTGCCGCAGATGCAGACCAAGATCATGAACGAGGGCTGGGCGAGCTACTGGCACTCTCGGCTCATGACGGAGAACATCTGCGACGCGAGCGAGATCGTCGACTACGCCGATCGTTGCGCAAGCGTGCTCGCCACCACGCCCGGACAACTCAATCCCTACAAGCTCGGAATCGAGCTGTTCCGGCACATCGAGGATCGCTGGAACAGGGGACAGTTCGGCAAGGAGTGGGACGACTGCCAAGACTGGCAGCTCCGGCGCCATTGGGACCGCCGTACCGGGCTCGGGCGCGAGAAGATCTTCGAAGTGCGCGCCCTCTACAACGACGTGACCTTCATCGACGAGTATCTCACCGAGGACTTCGTGGCTGATCAGAAACTGTATTCGTTCGTCTACAGCCAACGAAACGATCGCTGGGAGATCGAGAGCCGCATCTTCCAAGAGGTAAAGAGCCAGTTGCTCACTAGCCTGACCAACGCGGGTAACCCGATCATCTCCATCGTCGACGCGAACCACGGAAATCGCTCGGAGCTTCTACTCGAGCACACCCACCAAGGGGCCGACCTACGGCTGGATTGGGCCAAGGAGGTCGCCAAGGCGCTTTACCGGGTCTGGACGCGCCCGGTCGAGATCCACACCGTCATCGACGAGAAGCCGACGGCGCTGCGCTTCGACGGCGAAGACGACTCGCAAAAGTCGCTCTAGAAACCGGCGCAGTTGGCGAAGCGGATCGTCGCGCCAACGTCGAACGCTGGCCCGCCGGCGCCTAGGATGCTGCTAAACAGCGCGTCACACTGAAGGTCGAAGGACACCCCATCGCCTTGCACAGCAATGTTCGAGAGCTGACAGGGCTGCGCCATCGACGGTGGCTCTGTTCCGCAGGCGCCGATGTCATAGGGCAACTGGTCTTCGATGATCGTGACGTTGCACCCATCCACTGAGCCATCGCCGGGACCGACTCTTACCCCAATATCGAATGCATACCTAGGGACGCCCCGGTCATTGCGGTCGACGTTGGTTTCGATCGAAATATCCCTCATGCCGTCCGACCGCTCCACAACTGCACAAGTCGCGATGATGGAATCGCCAGTACACGCCGTCTGCCCGTGCTCACCCACGATCGCGCGTTGACCGACGTCGCCGAGGCAGGTTTCCGCAAGCGATTCGCAGCCCATCCCGGCGGGCGAACAGGTCAGGTTCCATTGCGCGTCGACGAGCACAGGGCCGCCACTGTCCGCGCACGAGAGCGCGAGCAACGGAAGTAGCGCGCATATCAAACGGCTCATCTTCATCGCCAACCCCACGCGATCAGGTTAGCCAGACGGCCAAAGGCCGGCAACTACGGGGTAAAAAGGGCCTGGGAGAGGTCCTCTCGGAGGTCTTCGATGTCTTCGAGACCCACGGAGAGCCGGATCAACCCGTCCCGAATCCCCTGGGCTTCCCGGACCTCTTTGGGCATCGACGCATGGCTCATCAGCGCCGGCTGCCCGATGAGCGACTCGACTCCGCCGAGACTCTCCGCGAGCGAAAACAACCGAACCCGCCCAAGAATCGCCCTCGCGCGCCGCCGGCCACCTGCCACTTCGAATGACACGATCCCCCCGAAGGCACTCATCTGGCGGGCCGCGAGCTCATGCTCCGGATGGTCTTCGAGCCCGGGGTAGTGCACCGCGACCACACCGTCCTGTTCGCGTACCCACTCCGCAAGAGCCTGCGCATTCTCGCAGTGCCGCGCCATCCGGAGCGGGAGCGTCTTGATGCCCCTCGCCACCAGGTAGCAGTCAAACGGCGAAGACACCGCACCACCAGCGCGCTGAATGAAGCGCAGACGGTCAGACACCTCGCCCGTACTACTGATGGCCGCGCCGGCGACGACATCGCTGTGACCGTTGAGGTATTTCGACATCGAGTGCACGACCAGGTCCGCGCCCAGCCCGAGCGGCCTTTGCAAGAGCGGCGTCGCGAAGGTGCTGTCGACGACGCACAACGCACCGCACGCGCGTGCGATATTCGACAAGACCTCGATGTCGAAGACTCGGAGCAGCGGATTGGTCGGTGTTTCGATCCAGACCATCTTGGTGCGAGGGCTCATGGCGGACTGCACCGCGGCCGCGTCACGCATCTCGACCCAAGCGACTTCGATCCCCATGGGCTTCACCAACTGCTCGATGAGCCGATAGGTGCCGCCGTAGACGTCTCCGCAGGCCACGAGCTGGTCACCGGCGCCGAGGAGCTGGAGCACAGCGTGCATTGCGGCGCATCCCGAGGAGAACACCGCTGCGCTCGATCCGCCTTCAAGCGCGGCAAGGGTCTGCTCGAGCGCGTCCCGGGTCGGGTTTCCGACTCGGCTGTACGCGTGTTCTTCATAGTCGCCGGGCGCGTCCTGGAGGAACGTCGTGGAAAGCGAGATCGGCGAAGTAACCGGTTGCCCGGGTCGATCGCTCACCCGTCCGGCGTGTGCCGCGATCGTTGCAATTCGATATCCCATGACTGCCGAGGTACCCCGACAGCTTCGGGCTGCCAAGAAGCGTTTGCCGAAGACGGGCGACTCAGGCTAAGAAAAGGCCCCTCGATGCTCGAACTGCTTACCAACCCGGACGCGTGGATCGCCCTCCTCACACTGACGCTCCTCGAAGTCGTCCTCGGGATCGACAACGTCGTCTTCATCGCGATCCTGGCCTCGCGTCTGCCGGTCGAGAAGCAGGGGCTGGCCTATCGGCTCGGTCTGCTCGGGGCGATGGTCACGCGCATCGGCCTACTGATGACGATCAATTGGGTCATGAGTCTCACCAAGCCGCTCTTCGAGGTTATGAGCCACTCGTTTTCCGGCCGCGATCTGATTCTCCTCGGAGGTGGCTTGTTCTTGATCGCGAAGAGCACACAAGAGATCTATGAGAAGGTCGAAGGGGAGCCGCAGGGAGACATCCGGGGTTGGTTCAGCGGTCTGCCCGGCGTGGTCGTCCAGATCATGCTCCTCGACATTATCTTCTCGCTCGACTCGGTGATCACCGCGGTCGGCATGGCGGAGCACATCGAGGTGATGGTGACCGCGATCGTCATCGCGATCGGGATGATGCTGCTGTTCGCGCAGCAGATCGGTGACTTCGTCAACAAGTACCCCTCGATGAAGATCCTCGCCCTGTCGTTCCTCCTGTTAATCGGCGTTCTACTGACGGTGGAGGGCCTCGGACAGCAGATCAACAAGGGCTACATCTATTTCGCGATGGCTTTTGCCCTGTCCGTCGAGCTGCTCAACATTCGCTTTCGATCCAAGCAAGAGGCCGAGTAAGCGAGATTTTTGCTGCGGCTGCTCCCCGCATGCGCCAGAATCGGCCGCGATGCGGTTAGCGCCTCTGATAGGACCGGACCTTCAAGACGCGATCGCGAGCGGTCCTGAGGCCGTTCGCGTGGCGGTCTCGGAGTTTCACCCCGAAGACATCGCCGAACTCCTCGAGGACTTGTCTGCGAGGGAAGTGGTCGTGCTGGTGCGTGCGTTGCCCACCGAGACAGCCGCCGATGTCGTGGAGCGCCTGAGCCCGAAGCGTCAGGTTCTCGTTTTCAGCGCAATCGACACTGGCCGCGCGGTCGAGCTCCTCGGGGAAATGGACCCCGACGATCGCGTCGACCTTCTCCAAGAGCTCGACGAGGACGACGCGACTGCGTTGCTCGCAGCACTCGAACGGCGAGAGCCCGAGGCGGCCGACGAAGTTCGAGAGCTGGTTCAGTACGAGCCCGAGACCGCAGGTGGCCTGATGACCACCGAGTTCGCGTCCTTGCCGCCGGGGACGAAGGTTTGGGAAGCGATGGCGGCGGCGCGGCGCCTCGGGCACGAAGACATGGCGGAGATGCTCTACTACATCTACGTCTGCAGGCCGAACGGCGAGCTACTCGGTGTCGTGTCCCTTCGAGACCTGATCTTGAGCGAGCCGGGACAGGCGCTCTCGGAGATCATGACGGAGAACGTTCTCCAGGTATCGCCTTTCGATGACCAGGAAAACGTCGCACACGCGATCGCTCGCTACGACTTGGCCGCCCTGCCGGTGGTCGACGCGATGTCGCGCATGCTCGGCGTGGTCACGGTCGATGACGTCGTCGACGTCGTCATCGAAGAGGCCACCGAAGACGCACAGAAGATGGGCGGTGTCGTTCCTCTGGAAGACTCGTACTTCCAAACGGGCTGGGCGGAAATGGTCTGGAAGCGCGGTTCGTGGCTGGTGCTGCTGTTCGTGGCGCAGCTGCTCACGGCGACGGTCATTCGCGCGAACCAAGACGTCCTGCAAGCGACAGTCGAGCTAGTCGTCTTCATTCCCCTGATCATTGCATCGGGCGGAAACGCCGGGTCACAATCTGCAAGCCTGATCATCCGAGCAATGGCGGTCGGCGAGCTGAGCCCAGGCGACTGGGGGAAAGTACTCGGCCGCGAACTTCTAATCGGTCTTTCACTCGGGATAGCCCTGGGGTTGATGGGCTTTGCGAGAGGCTGGTTTGGTGGCGAGACCGTGGCCCCCGTGACCATCGCGACCGCGGTTGGGGCGAGCATTCTAGTGACTGTCACATTGAGCACCATGATCGGTTCGCTCCTTCCACTCCTGATTCGACGCGCAGGGCTAGATCCGGCTGTATCCTCGACGCCATTCATCGCGTCGGTCGTCGACGTCTTGGGGCTCCTCGTCTACTTCGCCGTTGCGCAATGGATTTTGCACGTGATGTTTGCCGCCTAGCCTCTCGATCTTGGTCCTATCCGTGTTAGGCTCCTCGCCCTTTGCAACGGGAGCCATGCATGCCGAAACTGACCATCCACTACACGCAAGACATCGACGCCGTTTACCGCTTCGTGACGGACCCTGATGTGATCAGAAAACGCAGTGAGGAGTTTGGAGAGAAAAACATCCGAATTCAGATCGATGAATCGGGCGGCACGAAGACGATCACCTCCACGCGAGAGATCGACAGTGACCTTCCGGGTTTCGCGAAGAAGCTGTTCAGCGCGACCAACACGATCGTCGAACGCCGCGAGTGGCGAGACGCGGGCGACAAGAAGACCTGCAAGAGTCACATCGACATCCTCAAGACGCCGGGCACGATCGACTCCAACGTCACGATCTCCCCCAACGGGAGCGGCTGCACCTACGACATCGAGTTCGAAGTCACCGCGAAGGTGCCGCTCATCCGCAAGAAGCTCGAAGCGTTCGTCGCCAAGACCACGATGGAAGGCATGCGCGACGAGCACGAATACAACCAGCGCGAGATCAAGGCCGCTGGCTGAGCCTCGAGCGTCAGTCGGCTAGCTCGGCCGCGAGGTAGTCCTTGTCCGCCCAGAAGCTGCATTTGCCGGCGGCGTGGGTGCCCGAGCTGATCGGGTCATCCAGGATCAGATGTTGGTCGGACTCTGCATCGTAGCTCGGCCACGTGAAGGCGCCTTCGACATTGGGATCGCCGTTGGCAGCAAAGCGGGCGAAGTATCCGAGCATGCCTCGCCATACGCGCTCGTCGGCGGTGCCTGCATCCCATTCGCTCAAGATCAGCTCCAATCCGTCGCTGAGATCAAAGCCGAGAATGGGGCTGTACCCAAAGACGTAAGGCACATCTGAGGAGTGAAACGCGCCTAGGCCGTAGCTGGGGAGCTCGGCGTCGAGAATGTTGAACTGAATCGCAAGCTCGAGCTGCGAGCGTCCGTTTGGATACTCGAACTGATAGAGGTAGGCGGGCGCGTGTTCCGCGATCTTGGCGACCTCCTGCTTACCGGGGCATCGGAAGATGACGTCCGTCGCGACCGCGGCGAGCGCAACGATAGGCTCGGAGAAATCGCCGAGCGGATACTCGGCCGCGGCTTGCATTGCCAGTGACGGATCGCCGCCCACCAGGCGTGCGATGTGCGCTTCGTAGTTCTCTGCGGTAACCAACAAGGGCGCGCTCTCTTCGATCTCGCCCAGCCACACGAAGAGCCGCGCCTCGTCCCTAGTGAAGCCCAGGATCGTCGGCACTTGGTTGAAGTTTCCCGAAGCAAACGAGTCGCCTGGCTGCTCCGTAAAGAAGGCTCCATCGAGAATGGGACCCCAGCTCCCCCCCACTTCGTCGCTCGGGTTGAAGCCGAAGTTCGGGGTCGGTGGTAGCGCGGTGAGGACTTCGGCCACGGTCTTGGCGCGCATGCAAGCGAGCTCGCCTTCCGATGCATCGCTACAGCCAAGTGCTGCGGCCACCAAGTCGCCCTGGGCTTCGGCTGCGCCGAGCGTCGGCCACGGCCGTTCGCAAGAGCCGCTTTGAAGGATCGCTTTGTGAAACAGTCCTGCGCTTTGCCGCGAAACCAAGTGACTACAGACACTAAACGCGCCGGCCGACTCGCCGAAAATCGTGACGTTGTCGGGGTCGCCGCCGAACGCGATGATGTTGTCACGTACCCAGTTCAAGGCAGCGGTTTGGTCCATCAAGCCGTAGTTGCCCGAGGCGTTGTCGGGGCTCTCGGCTGTGAGCTCGCTGTGCGCGAGAAAACCGAGCTGCCCGAGCCGGTAGTTCATACTGACGACGACGGTTCCCGTCTGCCGCGCGATGACGTCACCAGCAGTCCCCCCGTCGGCCTGGACGCCTTCCCCGAGCGTGAAGCCACCGCCGTGGATCCACACCATCACCGGTAGGCCCGTGCCTTCGGCGGGGGTGTCGACGTTCAAGTACAGGCAATCCTCACTTGCGACGAAGCCGGGGATCGGAAGACCGGCAAACGCTTCTTGACTGCAACCATTGGGTCGCTCGGTCGTCACGAGCGTGTCCGTCCAAGCGGCTGGCCCGGTCGGAGGCTTCCAGCGGAGGTCACCGACAGGTGGCGCGGCATAGGGAATGCCCCGGTACGAGAAGACACCCTCGGCCTCGAAGCCCTCTACCGGACCCGAGCCTGTTTCTACGGCGAGACCGCGAGCACCCGAAGTGCCGCCACTTCCGCCGGTGCTGCTGCCACAACCGGCAAGGACGGCGGCAAGCAGGACAGAAACGAGAACCGATCGTTGACGCATCGAAGACCTTTCAGACTAAGACTGCAAAAGCTAAAGCACGCACCGTGCCTACGCTAGCCCACCTCGCTCAGCCCGCGAAAACCGCTCGATCTTTGGCCCAATCGCGCAGGGCGTCGATGCGCTCGGCCATCGTCACCGAAAGCGGCTTGGTCAGCTCTATCTCATCGGCGATCGCCTCGGTTGTGAGCTCCTCCTGACGGGAGAACGCCGTATAGAGAGCCGACACGACGGCTTGTTCGATCTCGGCTCCGCTGAAACCTTCGCTGAGATCGACGAGTCGGTGAATGTCGAACTTCGCAGGGTCGCGCTTTCGACGCCCGAGATGAATCTCCAAGATGCGTTTGCGCGCATCCTCACGAGGGAGGTCGACGAAGAAGATCTCGTCGAAACGGCCCTTGCGCATCAGCTCGGGCGGCAGCTTCGAGATGTCGTTGGCTGTTGCGATGACGAAGACGCTTTCTTTCTTGTCCTGAAGCCAGGCAAGGAAGGTGCCGAAGATCCGTTGCGCAGGCCCGCCCTCTGCATCCTCCTGTGACAGCGCCTTTTCGATTTCGTCCATCCACAGGACCACCGGGGCCATCGCCTCGGCGAGCTTGATCGCGCGCTTCAAGTTCTTCTCACTCTCGCCGACGTACCGGTTGTAAAGGTTCGATGGGTCGAGACGGATCAACGGAAGCTTCCACTCCGCGGCAACGGCCTTCGCGCACAGGCTCTTTCCACAGCCCTGCACGCCGATCAGCAGCAGCCCCTTCGGGGGAGACAGCCCGTACTCCTTGGCTCTCTTCGGATCTTCGAAGGCGGCCTTCCGTTTCCGAAGCCAGTCCTTGAGCTCGCCGAGGCCAGCTACGTCGTCCATGTCTTGCTCGTGGGGAAAGTACTCGAGCACGCCAGAGCGTTCGATGATCTGGCGCTTGGCTTCAAGCACACGGACGATGTCCTCGCGCCCCAGCACGCCGTCTTCGACGACGACTTGGGTGATGATTTTTCGTACCTCGAAGAAGGTGAGGCCATGCAACACTGCAAGCAGCTGGGACACGTCGACGTTCGAGAGCTCGACCTTGACGTGAAGCCGCTTGGCCAAGTCACGCAACACCGCTTGCACGAACGAGTGATACGCCTGCGGCGACGGCGGGCGTAGGTTGATCGGCGTGAACAATTGCTCGATGTCGGGAGGCACCTCGATGCCTTGGCCGGACACGACGACGGCGCCGCGGTGCCCGAAGTACTTCTTGTGGATGTTCTTGATTTGGGCGATGACGGCCGGCTCGTGGAGATAGGGGCCAAGCCCCCGCAGGTGGAAAATCGCTTCGAGATTGGATCGCTCGATGAAGGCCAGCACCTTCTGGGGAGGTCCGCTGTCGGGGGTGTGGCCCGGGTCGGGCAGCTCGCGGCGCAGCCCGTCAACCTGCGTCCACGAAAAGAGGGGCAGGCCCGTGTGCTCGGCCGCGTGTTCGAGCAGAACGTGAACCCGGTCCTCCTCGACGGTATCCACCAACAAAAGCGGGTGGTGCGCGCGAATCAAGATCTCGAGCTCGCGCAGCTGGTCGACCGATGGGGGGACTTCCCTAAGCACGATCTGAGGATCGGAGGTTGCCCCGGGGGTGTCAAACTTGTGTGGCGTGGAGCAACTCCAACGGTCGGCATTCCTGCGCCTTTTGCGCGATGTGATCGTCCGTTAGCGCGTAGTAAACATCAATGCTCGACATTCCCTCATGACGCATCAGCGTCGCCGCTTCCTTGCGTGTGAACTGGATCCCAAAGCCGCCCGTCGCGAGCATCACCGCAAAGAAATGCCTGAGCCCGTACATCCCCTTGTATTCAATGCCGAGCTCGTCGCAGAGCTTGTGCAGTCCGAACTCCGCTTGACGATTGCGCGGCGTGCCGAGCTGCGATGGGAATAACCAACCGCTCGCGTCCCGCTTCATCGACTCGAACGCCTCGACTGCACCGGGCAGAAGGTCGACGGTCGCGGGCTTGCCGCCTTTGACTGAGCCGTTGCTGGTGCGGCGAACCGTGAGCCTGCGTCCGTCAATGTCGACGTCCTCCCATGCGAGCCATCGA
>CAXMRM010000145.1:0-9826 GCA_964196015.1 uncultured Myxococcota bacterium | reverse complement strand
TTGCGTGAGAGCGGTGAGCGCAGCTCTGGTTTCCGGAGTTGGATCGCCTGCGCCGGGGTTCAATCGCTGTGCGCGCTCCCAATAGATGTCGCCCGATGGGCGGCCCACTGGCTCGAACGACCCGCCGATCGCATTCACTGCGCGCACCCACCAGGGATGCGAATCACGCGCATGAGTGAACTGAGGAACACAGATCTTCGGCCGCGGCCTCATTTGAATCGGTGCAGGTAGCTGGAGCTCGAGTGCGGCCGACGGTGGCGGATAAGTAGACTGACGGCTCATGCGGATCATCCCCCAACAGACCACGACTGGCGATCCGAGCGCAATTTTTGGCTTTTTTGGCGGCGCAATCGCGTGACCTCGGGCCGTCAGGGGCGTAAAGTCAGTCCGGAGGCTCGATGCGAATTCTACCCACAGTCGTGACCGCCGCCGCCTTGATGCTTTCCATCGGCACTGCGCCGGCTTTCGCGGAAACCCCCATCGACGACAGTGCCGTCGTGACGGTTAATACGCTAGGAACCACGCCCGAATACCCGGTGCTTACCAGCGGTGAAGTCCTGCTCATCAATGCGCAGCGGTTTGTCGTCACACAGGAGCCGTCTCCAGCGGCAACGATCGCCGAGGCACCACCCGAGCCGCAGAGCACTGCAGTCGACAGACCCACTGCGCCTCGCGCTGGCGCGATTTGGGTTGCAGCGCATTGGATCTACGGGTCTACAGGCTTCTCCTGGCTCGCCGGCCGTTACATTGCGCCGAGAGCCGGACACGTATTCGTCCCGCCACGCTGGGCTTCTCTCGACGGGCAGTACCTCTACTTCACGGGCTTCTACGTTCCCTACGGCGTCTACGTGCGCAGCCACTTTAATCGGTACTACTTCAGCGGCACGCCGACGAACGGATCACGATCCGCCCACGGGCCGTACTGGCCGATCGGCGCACCGACACGTGCAAACAGCGCACGGACCAGCGCGCGCAGCCGCGATCCCTACTGGCCGATCGGCGCTCGACGCTAAGGGTCCCAGATGAACGGGCTCAATCCTGCTGCAACAGCTCCTCCACCACGCCCGGGTCCGCAAGGGTCGAGAGGTCTCCGAGTTGATCTCCCTCACCAGCGGCGATCTTGCGGAGGATGCGCCGCATGATCTTTCCGGACCGGGTCTTTGGAAGCCCGGTCACGACGCGGACCTCGTCCGGTGTCGCGAACGGTCCGATCACCTGGCGCACCTGCTCTTTGAGCGCGCCCTGAAGTTCGTGGGGCTCCCAACCGCCGCCCGTGATGGGCACCACGAAGGCAAAAATGCCCTGGCCCTTGATCTCGTGCGGGCAGGGCACGACTGCGGCTTCTGCAACCGCCTGGTGCGCCACCAGCGCGCTCTCCACCTCAGCGGTGCCGAGACGGTGCCCGGAGACGTTGATCACGTCGTCTACGCGACCTGTGATCCAGTAGTATCCGTCCTCGTCGCGACGGCAGCCGTCGCCGGTGAAGTAGTGCGGTGGGTACTGTGAAAAGTACGTCTCGAGGAAGCGTTGGTGGTCACCGTGGATCGTGCGCGCCTGTCCGGGCCACGGATGCGCGATGCAGAGGTAACCGCTGACATCGTCGCCCTCGAGGACCTTGCCGTCTTGGTCCACGAGTACCGGCTCGATGCCGAACAACGGGAACGTCGCCGAGCCAGGTTTCGTCGGAGTTGCGTTCGGGAGCGGACTGATCAACACGCCGCCGGTTTCGGTCTGCCACCAGGTGTCGACGATCGGCAGCTTTCCGTTGCCGACCACATCGCTGTACCAGCGCCACACCTCTGGATTGATTGGCTCGCCTACCGTGCCGAGGATGCGCAACGACTTGCGGCTGGAGCCTTGGACCGGCTCCGAGCCTTCGCGCATGAGGGTCCGGAGCGCCGTGGGCGACGTATAGAGCGTCGTCGCGCCGATGTCGTCGATGACCTTCCAGTACCTACTCGGGTCGGGGTATGTCGGCACCGATTCGAACATGACGGTGGTGACGCCGTTCGCTAGCGGCCCGTAGATGATGTAGCTGTGGCCCGTGATCCAACCGATGTCTGCGGCGCAGAAGTGGATGTCGTCAGTGCCGATGTCGAAGACGTACTTGAACGTCGACGCGGTGTACGTGAGGTAGCCTCCGGTCGTGTGGACCAGCCCTTTGGGTTTTCCGGTCGAGCCCGATGTGTAGAGAATGAAGAGCGGGTCTTCGGAGGCCATCCACTCCGCAGGGCAAGTGACGCGCTGCTCGGCCATCGCCTCGTGAATCCAAATGTCGCGGCCTCGCTCCATGGTGACCTTGGTGTCGGTGCGCTTGACGACGAGTACCTTCTCGACGACGGCGAGCCCCTCGACGGCGTCGTCGGCTATTTGTTTTAGCGGGATGCGCTTCGAGCCTCGCAGGCCCTCGTTCGCGGTGACGAGCACTTTGGCTTGCGCGTCGATGATGCGGTCACGAAGCGCCTCGGCGCTGAAGCCACCGAACACGATCGAGTGCACGGCGCCAATTCGGGCACAGGCTAGCATCGTGTACGCGAGCTCGGGGACCATCGGGAGGTAGATGCAGACCCGGTCGCCTTTCCGTACACCCAGCGACCTCAACGCGTTGGAAACGCGTCCGACCGCGGTCTTGAGCTCCCCGAAGGAGATGTGCTCGTACTCGCCGGGCTCGTCTTTGACGAAGATGATCGCCGTCTTGTTGGGGTCTTTAGCCGCGTGCCGGTCGACACAATTGACCGACGCGTTGAGGCGGCCGCCCGCGAACCAAACGAACTCACCGGGCCCATGCTCTTCGAACACGCTGTGTGGTTCGTAGAACCAGTGGAGCTCCTCGCTTTGCTCGCGCCAATACTCCTCACTCTCGGTGAGGCTCCGCTGGTAGAGGCTTTTGTATTCCTCTAGGTTGGTGATGCGCTGTCTGCCTTCCAGAGTCGGTTGTGTGAGTGTCATCGGTAGACCTTATACCCTTGACTTCACGCCCCAGCTAGACAGTCTTCTGGGAGGAGAATCCCGGATGAGTCCTAGAAGTTCTTACCGTTCGAGCCTATCCGTTTCATTGATTTCGTTGCTGTTCGGGCTGGCCTCGCTCGGTTGCAAGGCAGGTCAACTCACGAACGGCGGCTCCGAGATCGTGTTCCTTTACGAAGAGCCGGTTGGCTGCGAGAATTTGGGCGTGGTGATCGGGCGCGGCGGCGGCATGAGCGGGGCCTACTCGAAGCCCAGTGTTATCCGAGAGTCTGCGGAGAACGACGCTCGGAACAAGGCCGAACAGAGAGGAGCGACCCATCTGCTCTTGCATCCAGAGGAGCTTGCCCAGGGCGATGGGCATCAGCCCTCGGAGAAAGACACGTCGCCTGCGATGGCGCACGGAAGCGGAACCGGCTCGACCGTGACGGTCGCGGGGACGGCGTTCAAGTGTGCGCTCAGTACGCCGGCCGCAAAGACGGTGATGTCGATTCAAGGGGGGGGTGGCGCATTCGTCGAGGTGCAAGCGCCCACGTCGATTTCCCTAACGCCGCTAGGCCAGCTGAAGAGCATCACCGTGTTCCAGAGAGTGCCCCTTCCTTCGGGCACCGGGATGAGCGAAACCGAAGTGCTGAAGGTTGAAGACCCGGGCCAGATTCAGCAGGTCGTCGCATCCCTGCAGCGGGTCGCCGTGGACCCGATGAAGTACATCCCCACGCACCGCGTGGAGTTCGTCGGCGAGCTTGGTATCCAGTCGTTGCTCTACGGTTTTGGATACCTGCAGTACGCCGGCGGCGTGTATCGCTTGACGACCGGTGAGTTTGAAAGCGTACTTGGACTCAGGGGAGAACCGTCCGGACCCGAGGTGGAAACCGAACCCGCGGCCGAGGCACCTGTAGAGCCCACGCCCGAGCAACAAGCCGACCCCCACGGAACGTCTTCGGAACCATAGTCCGTCAGTCGCAGATTTCTTCGGGAAGAGCGTGGAGGAATCGACGCAGATGACCAATCGCGCTTGGCATGTGTGGGATGAACCCCATGTGGCTCGTCTGATACCAATGGATCTCGGGCTCACCCCATCGTTGCCACATTGCCTTGAGGAGGGCTGCGTCGAAGAAGTGATCTTTCTCCGCCGCGAGAAGGAGGATGCGATCGGTGGGAATGACCGGCTCCAGCGCATCCCAGCCAATCCTCGTGAAGAAGTCGGCGAAGTCACGTGGGCTCCAGCCAAACCGGGCGAGGTCCTTTCGCATGGCGGCGAGCACGGGGGCGTCTCGTAGGAGCGCGCCCATGTCCATGTGCGCGACGAAGGGTGCACAGAAATTAAAGCGCGGCTCGAGACATGCGAGGGTCGCGGAGAAAGCGCCGCCGAGCGATACACCGGCAACTCCGACAGGGCTCGGCGACTCGTCGAGCATCACGGAGAGCAGTGTGCGCGCGTCGAGTATGGTTTGACGCATCGCTTCGAAACTTTGCACGACGTCGGCGGTCCAAAAGCGCTCGCCGTCGTAGGGAGAGCTCCGAGGTTTTCGGCGTCCGTGGTATGGTGGTTGGAGGTGAACGATCTCCATATCGAGCGTTCGAGCCATCGCGCTCAGGAAAACATGCTCTTCGATCACTGTTTCGGGCTGCATGTAGCCATGGATGTAGAGCAGACGCGGACGCCCGGCGGTTCCGCTTGGCCGTATTCGTCTCGCGTACACGGTTTGGATGCGGCGGCTGCGCGCGTGGTAGTGCTCGTTGAAGAGAGGCTCGATGGGATCGTGCAGCGAAGCGAAAGACAAGTCCTCGTTTTCGAATCCCGGCAGCGACCATCGGCGACGTGTTCGGACTCGGGGAAGCCGCTCCGGTGCAGGGAAGAGCTCCTCCCTAGCAACGCCTTCGTAGGCCGCGAGGCGATCGAGCGTATTGCGTGGACGCGAGCGCAGGAGCTGTAGCGGCCGCACGAGCACGCCCGTCATGTCATCCAGATTTGGCAAGATGGCCTTCCTTCACCAGCCAGTCGTAGTTGTCTTTGACTGCGACCGCCATGGATTGAATGGCGATAGTCTTTGGCCCAGCAATCCCGTGTCAATGACCGGCCCGAGTTGCTAAGGGATGACCCTATTCATGCTCGCGCTATTCGGGGCGATATCGCTTAGCCTCTGACGTTGCAATGAAGGTTTCTGTCGAGGTGGACTGGCAGCGTGCCGGGGATCAACCCAGACTCTGACCGTGGCTGGGAACGATATTCGCATCCTGCTCCTCGAAGGCATTCACGAAACCGCGGTCGAGAGCTTTGCTGCCGCGGGCTACAGCAACGTCGAGCGCCTTACGCATTCGCTCGTCGGCTCGGATCTACTGGACGCCATTGGCGACGTCGATGTCATCGGCATCCGATCGCGCACTCAGATCGACGCTGCGGCTCTTGACGGAGCGAAGAAGCTGAAAACCATTGGCTGCTTTTGCATTGGCACGAACCAGGTCGATCTGGACGCGGCGCGCCGTATGGGCATCCCCGTGTTCAATGCTCCGTTCTCCAACACCCGTAGCGTCGCCGAGCTTGCGATCGCCGACATCATTCTGCTGATGCGCGGCATTCCGGAGAAGTCCGCCCGGGCGCACCGCGGCGAATGGGCGAAGTCCGCGCGCAATTCGTACGAAGTACGCGGGAAGTGCTTGGGCATCGTGGGCTACGGTCGCATCGGGACCCAGCTCGGGATCCTTGCCGAGGGGCTCGGGATGCGCGTCTTGTACTACGACATCGAGCACAAGCTGCCGCTCGGCAACGCGGCGCCAGCAAATAACCTCGAAGAGCTGTTCGCGGAAGCCGACGTCGTCAGTCTCCACGTTCCCGAGACACCAGTTACTCGCAACATCATCAACGCGGAAGCGCTCCGCGCCATGCGTCCGGGGTCGTTGTTGATCAACGCGGCCCGCGGGACTGTCGTCGATATCGAGGCGCTGGCTCGAGCGCTCGAGTCAGGGCACATCGGAGGCGCGGCAATCGATGTCTTCCCGTTCGAGCCGAAATCGAACCAGGAGACGTTCGAGTCGCCGCTTCGGAAGTTCGACAACGTGATTCTCACACCCCACATCGGAGGCGCGACCGAAGAGGCTCAATACAACATCGCCCGTGAGGTAGTCGCGAAGCTGGTCAAGTACCACGACAATGGCTCCACCGCGTCCGCCGTGAATTTCCCGCAGGTCACCATTCCCGATCACCAAGGTCGTCGGCGCATCCTTCATATCCACAAGAACGAGCCCGGCGTGATGGAGCAGATCAACCGCGTCTTTTCGACGCGCGGAGTCAACGTGGCGGCCCAATACCTCGAGACCCGGGAGGACGTCGGCTACGTCGTCATGGACATCGAGCTGGACGACCCGAGTCGCCTGTTAGACGAGCTCAGAGCCATTACGGCGACGATCCGCGTTCGCCTGCTGTACTGAAGCGACAGCCGTTATTGGATCTGCGTGGCTGTGGTCGCGGCGTCGTCATCGTCGACATCCGCGTCGTCGATCCACGCCATGAACACCGTGTACCCAAGCGACAAGACCACGGCGCCGACAAACAACCCCAGGATGCCTCCAGCTATGAAGCCGCCCAATGAGCCCATGAAGAGGACCAGCATTGGCACTTTGGAGCCATGACCCATCAGCAGCGGCTTGAGCACGTTATCGCTCAACCCAACTAGCGCCGCCCAAATCGTGAAAAGAACCGCGACCAGCGTCGAGCTCGTCGAGAATACGTAGAGAATGATCGGAATCAGCACCAGCATGGGGGGAAGCTGCATGACGGCCAGGATCAGGATCAGCAGCGTCCATAAGCCCGCGCCCGGCACGCCGATCACCAGCATTCCGAGACCTGCGAGGAGCGACTGGATCAGAGCTACCCCAAGAACGCCGCGCGTCACGCTTTGCACACTCGACGCAGCCAATTCGGCGAGCTCGGGTCCCCGTTTTCCTGCGATGACGAGCGCGACTTTGCGCACCAACGTTGCTGCACGCTTTCCGTTTGGCAGGAGCGCGCCCGCGATGAGGATCGCCACGACAAACATCACGAGACCCAATCCCATGTCGCCCATCGTCGACACCAACCAGAGGCCGACGTCTTTCAGGTAGGGAGCCAACTTGAGCAGTGCCGCCTCCAGATTCTGAGACACATCGAACCACGTCGCGTGAAGGCGCTCACCGACGACCGGCCAGTCCGCCACTGCTTGCGGCGGCGGAGGGACCTTGATCCCATCGCGGATGAAGTCGCCCGACAGCTCTGCGGTCGTATCGACCAGGCTGGCGCCGAGGGCGACGGTCGGAAGAATCAGGACGAGCAGGGCCAGCGTTACGAGCAAGACAGCCGCGAGCTTGGGGCGACCTCCCAGCGCGCGCGAGCTTGGCGTAGGGTGTCTGCACCGCGATCGCGATCACCACCCCTCCCACGATCGGGTTGATGAACGGACCCAGGATCTTCAGGCACCAGAAGATCAGCAGTGCGAGAAGGCTCAACCGAACCGCCGCTTTGGTTACGCGTCCGTCGAATACGCGCTCGTCTTCGGCGTCTTGGCTAGGACTCATGAGATGGACTCTCCCCGACCCAGCGCCGCGCCTCATCGAGATCATCATCGTCGAACACCCGAACTTCTCCGGGGAATGCGAACCCAAACGCTTTGATCATATTCTCGATCCAGTCGATGTCGGTCACAACGGCGACTCGCTCGAACGAGGTGAGGTGCTTCATGCCGACTTTGGCGTCTTCCCAAGCGGCTCCTCCGGTATAGCCTTCGAACCTGTCTCCAAAGACGTAGAGCAAGCGCACTTTCTTGTGCCGGGTGAGCTTCTCTTCGATCGCGGGAACTAGAACGGTCTTGTAGTCATCGGCCGTGACTTCGCCGCTTGCTCTGAGCCCGAGCACTCGGTCGGGAAGGTCGGTCATCACCTCGATCATGGGTTCTCCTTTCGACGGACCGCGCCTCTAGCGCTCTCCCTGAAATATGCCATGTTTACGCGAGCATCATGACCGATAAGATTACGGCAAACAAAGTGGTTTCTCTCTCCTACACCCTCCGCGACGACGACGGTGAAGTCATCGATGAGTCTCAGGATGGGAGCCCGCTCCTCTATCTTCATGGCGCGAGGAACATCGTTCCCGGCCTCGAGGAGCAGCTCGAAGGCGTGGCCGAGGGTGAGTCGATCAAAGCCACCGTCTCTCCGGAGAAGGGATACGGCCCGCGGATCGGCGAGGCTCACGAAGTTGCGCGCAGCCTGTTTCCCTCCGACGCGGAGCTAGTGGCTGGCATGCAGGTCATCGCGCACGATGATTCGGGCCGGCAAATTCCGTTTTTCATCACGGGCATCAGCGAAGAGACGATCACGGTCGATCCAAATCACCCGCTCGCCGGCGAGACCCTGCACTTCGAGGTGACTGTGGAGTCGCTCCGAGACGCATCCGACGAAGAGATCGCGCACGGCCATCCGCACGGCCCCGACGGTCACCACCACCACTGAGCGTGATCCGCATCAGAACAGGAACTGGAGCTGTATGTTGAACCGGAAACCGTTCTGTCGGCCTTGGTTCCAGAGCTGCGATTCCCAGGCGGTTTCCCCGACGACCTTGAGGCTGTTTCCGATGATGTGTGAGGTGGCCGCCAGCGCCAGCTCGTCGTTGGTGATCTGGTTCCCGTTTTGACCATATTGCGCCTGTGCGGCGGCTGGATCGGTGGCGTCCATGATCTGGGCCTGCCCGTAGCTTCTTGCGTCGCTTCGCAACCAGGGCGTGACGTAGGTGGTGCTGTATCGCAGCGCCAGTTCCCACATCAGCGAGAAGCGATAGCCCACTTCGGCCATGAAACCGATCGGGCCGAAGAGGATCTTGCCTCCCTGCCAGGGCTTGTACCAGGCCAGGTAGCTGATGACGTTCATGTGTATGTGGCGGATCTTGCCGAGCCACTCCGCGGAGAGCCGTAGGCCCAGGTCCTGGATAGCCTTGGGTCGTGCATCCCAAGCGATGCCGGCGCCCACGCTGTGCCGCAGGTCTTTGCCTCCGGTCACATCGCTGTTCGTGTCAGTGTTGATTCGACCGAAGTTCTTGGCGACACGGCCGGCGAGCTCGGGATGAAACTCGCTCACGGCCTCTCCGGATCCGATGCTCGACGCGTTCTGAGGAGTTTCCCCGTAGACCTCCGTGATGCCGACTCCCTGAGAGGCGCGCGCGTTGGTACCGCTGAAGATACCGATGGCGTACTCCAGCTTGAAAAAGCCTCCGCTAGCCAACATCTCCGCTCCGATTTGGCGCTCGGAGCCGAACATGTGGGTTGTGGGCGCCCAGTCGACGAGCGAAAGAGCTGCAAAGGACTGCGCGCGGTAGCGGTCGTAGGGGATCTTGAACTGGCCGATGCGCAACGTCGCGAACTTGAAGCGCGTGAACGCGAACCACATGTCGATCAGCTCGAAGGCGCCGGGCGTCAGGTTGAGCTGAAAGCGGCTTCGGATTCGTCCATCGATGAACGAGCTCGACAGCGTGGTCCGAATCCGGCGAAACTGCAGAGTCTCGGTCGAACCCTTCTCCGCGCCCGCACCGGCAAACTGTTGGTCATATTCGAACTGCAGCTGCGCGGCGAAACCAATCCCGATCCAATCGTCGGTCTGACCGATCCGGACACGCACCGGTCCTAAACGGGTGGGCAGCCGCTGGCCTTCGGGGGCTTCGGGTTCTGCTTCGGCCAGCGAGGTGGTGCTCGGCTCCGCGGCGAGGCTGTCGCCCGCGTCATCCTGGACCTCCGCGCCAATTGAACCGCTCTCCCGGCCGACCTCGAGGGTGCCCTTCTTACGCTGCTCCTTCTCTTCTTGCTTCTCGAGCTGCGCCTCGATGCAGTCGAGGTCGCAATCG
>CAXMRM010000144.1:0-9189 GCA_964196015.1 uncultured Myxococcota bacterium | reverse complement strand
CGTACGACAGTCGCGCCTCGCGCGGATGTGCCGGGCCTTTCCGCCTGGGCACCCATGATCTTCAGCAGCATCTCGGCGGTGAAATTGTCGCTCCACTTGCCCACAGAATAGAGCAGCGCGCTGAGCGGGGCGGAGGACATGTCGCCGATCACGGGCTGCTGTTGGGTCACGGGCCCGTATTCGACCGCAAGTGTCCCCCCGATCCCGGCTTTCTTCAGCACGCGCACCAGCAGGCTCGCCGCATAGGATTTCGGGTCCGGAACGCGGCGACGATAGTACAGGGTGCGGACCTGCTTTGGAATCGCGCCGTCGACGCGAAGGGCGATCTGTCCGTCCTCCGTGAGCTTGTGATCGATCCGGGGGGTCGGTGGGCCGCCCGCCGTGGTCACCGTGCGGTTGTCGATCTGTATGTAGTCATCCGCAAGCACGCGGACCCGCCCGGGGCCTCCGACTTTGGGGCCGGGACCGAGGTGTACGACGTAGCTGTTCCGATTCACGGCAAACGCGGAGATGGCCGCCCGAAACGCCGCGGCTTCCTTTGGCTGCTGCTCGAACGCGGGCGGGAGGATCTGGTCGTCGAAGTAGCTGTCGTCGATCACGATTCGATCGACCACGTCCACTCCTCGTAAATGCACGCTCTCTGCCAACACAGCCAACCCGGCATACCCCAAGCTCGGATCACCGGACGCCCGGATCACCAGTTGAGCTACGCGCCCGTTTTCGATGGAGCCCTCCACCTTGGTGGCCGCCCGGAAGGCGGGTCCCAAACGTCGAAGGGCCGCCGCCGAGGTCAGGAGCTTCTGATTAGACGCAGGATTCCGAGGGCGGTCGGGCCGATTGCGGTACAGTTCCTCCGCATCATGCAAGCGAACGACATGAATTCCGATCCCCTCGCCGAGGCCCGCCTGCCGGACCAGGTTGGAAATCGTTTGTGCAAGCGGCTCGGGCCCCTTGGCGCGCGCGCCAGGGCTCACGACCAGCAGGCCGATGATCGCAAAATAAAGAAGCGCTCGTTGCGCCATCGTCTGCACCCTAGCAGCACCCTCGTCCTGGTCCTAGTGATCGGCCTCGGCCTCGGCTGCGGCCGGTCGCTAGAGCAGGACCCGGACACCTTGGTCGTCATGCTCCCGCGGGATGCAGAGCAACTCGACCCACGCTTCGTGAGCGACCCCTACGGCCTCCGCGTCTCGCGACTTCTCTTTGGCTCACTGGTGACGATCGACCCGCGGACACTCGAGGTGATTCCCGACCTCGCAGAGTCAGTAAAGGCCTCGAGCCCGACGCAATTCGAGGTACGGCTCCGCGAAGGCTTGCGCTTCAGCGATGGTAGCCCCCTCGACGCGGAAGACGTGGTGGCCACCTTCCGGGGCGTCGTCGATCCGAAGCTCGGAAGTCGCTACGCGCACACCTACCGAAGGATCGCCGAGATGCGGGTATCCGACGCGCGGACGATTCTCTTCGTCCTCCACGAGCCGCACGCCACTTTTCTCACGGACCTCGAGCTTCCGATCGTGCGAAGCGAAGACGCCTTTCGACGCGTCGCCACGCCCGATGATCCTTTTCCTGTCGGCGCCGGCCCGTACCGCCTCGTGAAGCGCAAGCCCGGTATCCTCGAGCTGCGATCCAACCCTCACTGGCACCGCGGAACGCCGAAGTACCCGAGCTTGCGATTCGTCGTCATCCGCGACGACAACACGCGGGCCTTGCGGATGCTGGCCGGGCAGGGGGATCTCGCCATCGCCTCGATTCCTCCTCTCCTACTTCCGATGTTCGAAGATGACGAGCGTTTCGAGACGCGTAGCGCTCCGGGGATATCGACGATGTATCTCGGTTTTCAAACTGCGTCGCCCAAGCTCGATGACGTCCGGGTGCGTCGCGCCATCGGATACGCCATCGACCGCGAGCTCCTCGTGCGCTCCAAGTACGACGGGCTCGCGCGGGTGACGGACAGCTGGATTCCGCAGGGCCATTGGGCGGAAGTCGATGCATTGCCACCGCGCGAATTCGATCTCGAGCAAGCCGGCGCGCTACTCGACGCCGCCGGTTTCTTCGATCCGCCGGGCTCCGAGCCTCGCATGCATCTCGTGCTTCGGACGACCTCCGAGCGGTTTCGACAGTCGGTCGCACGTGCGATCGCCGCGATGCTGCGAGACGTCGGCATCGAAGTCGACGTGCGGCCTTCGGAAGCGGCGACGCTGATCTCCGATCTGAACCGCGGCCGCTTCGAGATCACACTGCTGCAAGTGCCGGAGGTCATCGAGCCGCACGTGCTCAGCTGGTTTTTCGACTCGTCGCGGATCCCCGGCCCGCAGAGTGAGGGCGCGAATCGATGGCGGTACCAAAACGAAGAGCTCGACCGCCTCTTCGAGATCGGAAGAACACAAGTCGATCGGGAGCAGCGTCGGGCAGCATACGAGAGGGTCCAGCGCATCCTCGCCCGTGACATTCCGGTATTGCCCTTGTGGCAGCCTGACACCATCGCGGTAGTCCGGCGAGGGTCGAGCTTCGACGTGCCGAGAGACGGACGCTTCGGGACGCTGGCGTTCTGAACGCGCAGTGGTAGCGTTGGGCGTGATCCTTAGGGACCCGGTCCACGGTTTGATGGCCTTCGAAGGCATGGCGGAGCGGGTCGTTCGATCGCTCCTCGACACCCGAGAGGTGCAACGCCTCCGGCGCGTTCGGCAGCTCGGGCTCGCCTCGCTCGCGTTCCCTGGGGCGGAGCACACGCGATTTTCGCACGCGATTGGTACGGCGCACGTCATGCAGGCGCTTCAGCACCGCATCGACGCGTGCAGCGACGACTTGCCAGCGGACCAGCGCCTCGATGACGAGGCGAGGGCGGAGGGGCTCGCGGCGGCGCTCTTGCACGACTTGGGGCACGGACCATTCTCTCACCTGTTCGAGGAAGTGCTGCCGCACGCCAAGCATCACGAGCAATGGACGCAGGAGATTTTGCTCGACCCGTCGACGGAGGTGCATCAGACGTTGGAGTCGATCTCGGCGGGCATGGCCGAACGGGTCGCAGGCTTGCTGAGCGGCAACTACAGGCTCGGCTACCTCAGCCAAAGCGTCAGCGGAACATGGGACGTGGATCGCGCTGACTACCTCTTGCGCGACAGCCACATGACCGGCGTGCGCTACGGGCTCTACGACCTCGACTGGCTGCTTCAGGCGTTGACCTTTGCGCGCGTGAACGACCGATGGGTGCTCGCGGTGCAAGGCCGCAAGGGGCTGCCTCCGGTGGAGAGTTTCTTCCTCGGGCGGCACTACATGCACCAGCAGGTGTACCACCACAAAGCAACGCGCGCGGCGGAAGCCTTGGTGCGCGCGATTTTTACGCGAGTGAGCGAACTGATCTTCGATGGTTCGCCCCCGGACCCACTGCTGCCCGCGTTTCGTGCGGCCGCACTTGGCGACTCGTTGTCGCTCGATGAGTACCTTCGGATGGACGACGCCGAGCTGCTCAGTTGCCTCAGCGCATGGGAGCACGGTAGCGACCCAACGCTCGCCGAGCTCAGCAGACATCTTCGATGTCGAAAACTTCCAAAGACGATGCCGCTCCCAGAGAACCGCCCTGACCGATGGAACGAGGCGCTTGCTCGTGCCCAGGAGATAGTCGCCGCCGGAGGGCTGCGCCCGGACCTCACCGTCTGGCTCGACATCGCCGAAGACGTTCCTTACTACGAGCCCACCAATGGCAGCGCCGACGGCATGTGGGTCACGCTCCGCCACCAGCCTCTGCAGCGCCTGGGCGACGCTTCGTTTCTCCTCGGTCAGCTCCGAAACAAGCGCATCGAACGCCCGCGTCTCATCTTCCCCGCCGAGTTCCGCGACGAGGTGCTTGCCGCGATGCATAGCGTGCTCGATTGACGCCGCGGGCACGAAACCGCAATTTGCGGTAAGGTCAAGTGTAGACGGAACCGGTTGGGGGATGGCCAGGATTCTAATCGTCGATGATCAGGATAGCGCACGCGGCATGCTTTCGGAGATGCTGCGCGCGGAGGGTTATGACGTCGACCAAGCGCCAGACGGCGAGTCGGCGCGCACCATGGTTGCCGAGAACGGCTACGACCTCGTCATCACCGACTTGAGGATGGGAGACGTCGGCGGCCTAGACGTGCTGAAGCGCACCAGAGAAACATCGCCGCTGACCGAGGTGATCGTCATGACCGCCTTCGGCACGATCGAAGACGCAGTCGAAGCGATGCGTCTCGGCGCGCGCGACTTCGTTCAGAAGCCGTTTGTCGAGGAGGAGCTTCTCATCAAGGTCGCGCGAGCGGCACGCACACGGCATCTCGCGGGCGAGCAACGCGCCATCGCCGCCGATTTTCGAGAGCGATACAATTTCGGCAACATCATCGGACAGTCCGCAGAGATTCGCGACGTCCTCGGACGCATCATTCGCATCGCACCCACCGACGCCACTGTTCTCATTACCGGCGAGAGCGGCACTGGCAAGGAATTGGTCGCGCGAGCCATCCACGCCAACTCGTTGCGCGCGGAGCGGCCGTTCGTCTCGATCAACTGCGCAGCGCTCACCGAAACGCTTCTCGAGAGCGAGCTCTTTGGACACGTGCGCGGCGCGTTCACCGGCGCCGTGCAGACACGCAAGGGCCTCTTCGAGGAAGCCAACGGCGGCACGTTCTTCTTCGACGAAATCGCCGAGACGCCTCCTTCACTTCAAGCCAAGCTGCTGCGCGCGATTCAGGAAGGCGAAATCCGAAGCCTCGGCGACAACAAGCCCATCAACGTCGATGCACGCATCATCGCCGCAACCAACCAGGAGCTGCGAATCCTCATCGAGGACAAGCGCTTCCGCGAGGATCTCTACTACCGCCTCAACGTCGCGCGTTTCGAGCTGCCGCCACTACGAGAGCGCAAAGAGGACATCCCGCCCATCGTCGAAAGCTTCCTCGAGAAGTACGGTAAGAAGATGGGGCGGCAAGCGTCTCTCGGACCCGGCATCATGGACTACCTACTGGGCTACGACTTCCCGGGGAACATTCGAGAGCTCGAGAACCTGATCGAGCAAGGCGTGGCCTTGGCGCAAGACGGCCAGATTCATCTGTCGGACATCGTCCCCAAGTCGAACGGCAACGGTGCCCACTTGCATCCGGGACGCCAGTCGCTCGCGGACATCGTGCACGACGTCGAGCGGGACGCCATCGTTCGCGCACTCCGGCACGCCGAGGGGAACAAGGAGCGCGCGGCCGAGCTCCTCGGGCTCAGCCCAACGACGCTGTGGCGCAAGATGAAGCGCCTTCGACTCGAGTGGCCCTAGAAAAAGGGAACGAAGGCTACTGAGACTCGCGTTGGCGGGCGGCGTCGATCCGCTGCTCGCGATCGTAGGCATGTCCGACGATGCCTCGCAACTGGTTCGAGATCGCCTCCGGAACCTCGGAGGCGCCTGCGTCCTGAGCCGGGGGCTGCGTCACGTCGTGCACCTGTCCGCCGATCTCCTTCGTGATGCGCTCCGTCGCGGCGCTCATCTCACGCCCGAGCTCCTGCGCCTCCTCCGTATCGATGACCCGCACCAGATGCTGAAAGGCTGAGCGCTCGCCAAGCTGAACGAAAAAGAGCACGTAGACCAGGAACGCCAGGACTGCGCCCCTCCACATCAGCCTAATCGTTCGACGGATCATGTCTCTTCCCGACGGATACCATAGCTCCGCATTTTCTTGTGAAGGTTGGTGCGCTCGACCCCGAGTATCGTCGCGGCGCGTGAAATGTTCCAACCCACCTCGTCGAGGGTCTGAAGGATGTAGTCCTTCTCCGCGCGGCTTCGATACTCGCGCAAAGTCAGGCGTTCGCCGGCCCCGTCGAGGGTGGAGGGCAGGTTCGAGGGAGGGGAGGACCCTCGTCGAACCTCGCTGAGGACCCCCTCCTCGGGCAGATCGTCGAGCGTGATCCGGTCGCCGCTCAAAATCGCCATCCGCTCGACGACATTGCGGAGCTCGCGAACGTTTCCTGGCCACGGCCGCTCGGCCAAGGCTTCGAGGACCTCGTCGTCGATGGGCTCCTCCCGAATCCCGTTCTCGATCGAGAATTCGTGGAGAAAGCCCCTAACCAACAGAGGGACGTCGGTCCTTCTCTCACGGAGCGGCGGGCTGACGATAGGGACGACGTTGAGGCGGAAGTAGAGGTCCTCTCGGAAACGGCCATCTTTGACCTCGAGTTCGAGGTCTTTGTTGGTCGCCGCCACCACGCGCACGTCGACCGAGATCGCCGTCTCGCTGCCAACGCGTGAGATCTCCCCGCTCTGGAGCGCACGCAACACCTTGGCCTGCGCGCTCGCGCTCATGTCGCCGATCTCGTCGAGGAACAGGGTGCCGTCGTTGGCGAGCTCGAACATACCTTTTTTGCGGCCTTGCGCACCGGTGAACGCGCCGCGCTCGTAACCGAATAGCTCGCTTTCGATCAGCTCTGCCGGAATGGCCGCACAGTTCACTTTGATGAACGGTTTGTCGGCACGGGGGCTGAGCCGATGAATCGCGCGGGCGATCAGCTCCTTACCGGTTCCGCTTTCTCCGGAGATGAGCACACGCCCGTTCGTCGGCGCGACCTTCTCGAGCTGCGCGAAGAGCGAACGGATGACGAGGCTCTCGCCGATCATCTCGTAGCGGTGCCCGACGTCGGCTCGCAGCTGCTCGACCTCGCGCTGGAGCTGCCAGGTCTTGAGGGCATTGCGGACGGTGACCAGGATACGATCCCGGTCGAGTGGCTTCTCGAAGAAATCTGTCGCACCGAGCTGCACCGCTTGCACCGCCTCGGCGACCGACGCGTGGCCGGATACCATCAGTACGGGGAGCCTTCGCGTCTCTGGCACCTGGCGGATCTTTTCGAGTGCTTCAATACCGCTCATCTTGGGCAGGCGAACATCGAGGATGAGGAGGTCGACCTCGTTGTTCTCGAGCGTCTCGAGACATTCCTCGGCCGACGACGCTTCGAGCGTGTTGAACCCGGAACCCTCGAGCACCATCCGCAGGGCGCGCCGGATGTTCTTTTCATCGTCGACGACGAGGATTGTGGCAGCCATGCAACGCTGCTTATATCACGGTGGATCATGGCCGACCCAAAGAGTGATAGAGTGGGCCGATCGTGAACCATGTGGAGTCCGCCACTGGGCGCTTTCAGCTCTTGCTCGAAAAGGCCAGACCACCGACAGGAGGCATCGCGCTCGAAGATATCGTTGCCGAGGTGGCGCCAGTGCTATCTCTGTTGAACGAGCTGCCCGCAGAGGAGCGCGCTAGCGGCCACTACGAGTCGTTCGAGTTTCGCGAGTGCTTCACCGTGCTGACCCTTCTTGGCCGACGTCTCGCTTTGCTCGATCTGACGCCCACCGCCGCGGTTCAAGTCGTGCGGCTCGCTTTGCGCTCGCTCGAGGGGTCCAACGAATCTCCCGCAGGAGGCTTCGCGCAGCATGCCATCGCAGCCACGGTCGAGGGGTTCGTGCTCGGGCGCGAGGAACGAGTCGCGCAAACGGCCGAAGCGCGGGCGGCGAAACCTCTAAAACCTTTGCGCATCGACGATGCAGTGTTCGCGCTGATCATGTCGGGAGTGCATGAGCCCACGGTGTTGAGCGAGTGCGTCGACGCGCTCGGACGCGCGATGCTCAACGCCGACGTCGAGATCGCGATCGTCGACCTCACGCAACTCGGCGAACCAAACCGGGAGCGAGCTGCGGCAGTGTTCACGGCGGACGAAGTCGCGAGGATGCTCGGCGGCGTGTGTTTCTTCACCGGAGTCGATTCGCGATGGAAGGCGGCCGCGACCGACGCGCGCATCTCCCTGGACGCAATGCACATTGCCCTCGACCTGGCAGGAGCTATCGTGGAGGCCCGTGAGATGAGCGGGCGCGCGGCAGAAGGCACAAAGCCCAAGTGGCGGTCGCTACTCGAGCGGATCGGCCGATGAAAAGCCTTCACGCGCTACTCGGGCGCTAGGTCGCGGAGCGCTTCTTCGGCGCGCGCTTTGGTCTCACGATGGGCGGCGGCGCGCTGCAACCATTTGCGAGCCTCGGCGGCCTTGTCGAGCGTCTGGTAGCATTTGCCGATCGCGAGCTCTTCTTCCGGCTTAGGCACATAGTCTTTGTCAGCACGCTTGCGCCGTTCGATCTCGTCGACCTTCCGTTTACAGGTCGTGGCGGCGTCGTCGTCTCGCTCCTGCTTGCGGGCCAAGGACGCCTTGGTGTCGGCCTCACCAGACCGTGGCTCCGCAACCGCCCCCGCTGCCATGTCGGCGGCAGGGCGAGAGGCTGGTGCCGCGGCGATTCGCGCTGGCCTCGTCTCGTCGAGCATCTGCTCGGCCAAGACCGCTTCTTCCGGGCCTTTCATCTCGGTTGGCGCAGCCTCGCTTTCGAGCTGCACTCCGCGTGGGATCGCCCAAACACCAACCCCGACAGCGAGCAACGCAATGGCCGCCACGGCCCAAGGCGGGGCCTGCAGCCGCCACTTTCGCGACGGGATCATCTTGGGCGCACGCGCGACGGCGGCGCGCAGAACGGCCGCATCGAGCGAGGCCGGCGGCTCTTCGATCGGCAGCAGCTCCGCCAACGCCAGCGCCGCCTTCATGTCGTCGAACGCCGCGCGGCAATCGGGGCACCCTGCGAGGGTCTCGCGCACGCCTTCGGGATCGACCGCTTCGCGTTCGATCAGCTCGAAGACCCGCTCTTTGCACTCGTCACAGTTCATGGGGCTCTTCCAAATCACTCAACATCTGCTGCAACCGCTCGAGGGCGTAGCGCATGCGGCTCTTCACCGTGTTCGCGGAGACGCCCACCACCTCGGCGATCTCCTTGAACGCCAGGCCCTGGAGCTGACGCAACAGAAACACCTCCCGTTGTGCCTGCGGTAGACCCTCCACGGCACTGGCAATCCGTTCCCTCAGCAGCCCGCCAATCGCGAGCTGCTCGGTCGACGGGCCAGGGTTCGGGACACGATCGCCCATCGGCTGACCCGATCTCGGCTGGGTCGCGTCCAGGGAGGCATGCCCGCGGAACTTCATCTTCCGCTGATGGTCGATGCTCAGGTTCCGCGCGATGGTGTACAACCAGGTCGAGAATTTGGCGTCTCCACGGAACTCCTCGCAGCGCTCGATGACTTTCCTCCAGATGTCTTGATACAGTTCCTCGGCGCGCCCGCGATCCCGAGCCGATCGCAACAGGAAGGTGAAGAGCGGCGCACGGTATCG
>CAXMRM010000143.1:0-6391 GCA_964196015.1 uncultured Myxococcota bacterium | reverse complement strand
AGGTGGATGCGCGAAGACTTGTACGAGCAGTGCTCGGACCACATCACGCTGATGACCCCGAGCTCTGCATAGCTGGGTGCGCGGGAGAGCGTGCTCAGGACGCGGTCCCATTCGTGGTCCGCCAACCCGAACTCACGGGCGATCTCGGCTGAGCTGTCGGGCTCTCCGGGAAAGTTTGCGGGTGTGCTCATTCGAACCCCAAGTGACGCCGAAGCGATTTAAACAGAGTGAGCCCGTCGTCGTTGCCAAGGATGTCTTCGCTTGCCCGTTCGGGATGCGGCATCATGCCAAGCACGTTCTTCTCGCGGTTGTACAGGCCGGCGATGTCTCCGACTGAGCCATTTGGGTTGGCATTGCTGCCATTCGGCGCGTCGCCCTTGCGACTGCTGTAGCGGAAGGCGATTTGATCGTTGCGCTCCAGTTTCGCAAGACCTTCCTCGGTAGTGTGATATCGGCCGTCCGCATGCGCGATCGGCAGACGGAGTACGGTGCCTTTGCCCATATCGGTGAACGGGCCTTCGTTCTCCACGCGCACGTAGACGTCGCGGCACTCGAACCGAAGATGGGCGTTCCGCGTCAACGCGCCGGGCAGGAGCCCCATCTCCGTCAGAATCTGGAATCCGTTGCAGATTCCGAGGACCGGCCCGCCGCGACCCGCGAATTCGCGGATTGAGCGGACGATTGGGCTGAACCCGGCGATCGCACCTGCGCGCAGGTAGTCGCCGTATGAGAAACCACCGGGAATCACGACGGCGTCGGCATCGCCCAGGCTGGTTTCCTTGTGGAAGGCATACCGTGCGTCCGCGCCCAGGACGTCACGCACGGCGTGCAGCGCGTCCCAGTCGGCATTTGAGCCCGGAAATTGTACGACAACGACTCTCATCGGGCGGTTCCAGCGTCCTCGGCGCGCGGAGCATAGAACGGACCGGGCTTCAGGCAACGCGGAAGCGTCACTATCGAATCAGTTCGAAATAACCGTGGGCGATGTCGCGCTCGAGACCGTCCACGGGGGTGACACGGAAGACGATCGTGCCCCGGCACGTCGACGCGTCCACGACGCCATAGGCGCGGCTGTCTTGTCCCATGTAGGCCCGGTAGTCGCCGAGCAGGTAGAGCTTGCCCGCGGGCACCTCGGTCTCTCGAACCAGATACCGGCCGTTGTCCGCCGTGAAGATTTGGTGGGGCCTTGTTCCGAAGTACTCGTTGCCCCAGGCGACTGAGGCCGTCCGCTCGTTGTCGCCATTGTAGAAGGAGGTTGCGCCTTGCCTATCGAAGACGATTGGCTCGCCATCGATGCGGAGCTCCTTCCCGAAGGAGTCGATCGTCATACCCTCGGTCGCCGCCACACGGCCGACCACCCAGCCGACCTCGGTCGGGTGCTGGCACACCGCGATCGACCCGACCTCCGGTGCGGCCCTCTTGTTGATCAGGACGCGCTCTCCTCGCACGAGGGTGGGAGCCATCCCGTTGTGTCCGACTTCCGCCATATCGAACAGCAGCACCTTGAGTACCAACGCGATGACGATGATGACGGCGCCCACCCACGACAGGCATCCGAGCCCACTACGAACCGCTCCCACAACGCAGCCTATTCACCGCTTGCGAGGCTCTTGTCAAGCTCGCGTGCTAAGGAGTCGCATGAGAACGCAGTGGGTTCGCTACGCCCTGGTTGCCGTCGTGGGCATCGCCGCAGGCGCATTGGGAGCCCGTTGGAGCGATCGCCGTGAGCCCGAAGCCTCAGCCGCCCCGGTGAGCAAGACCCCGTGCGAGCCCCTGGTGACTTCCGCCCCCCCGAAGAAGAGACCGGTCCCGCAGCGCCAAGTCGTCGAAGCTCGCTCGCGCAACCTCACCTTCCAGCAACTTCAAGCCCTGGGCTACGTCGATGGCACCTACGACCCGGACAGCGATCTGGCGGACGTCGTCGTCAATGACGCCGAAAAGACAAGCCCCGGTTACAACTTCTACTCGTCGCGACAGCAAGCAGGTGCCCGGCTCATCGATATGCAGGGGCGCGAGCTTCACCGCTGGCACAGCAATGACGAGGGCCATTGGCAGCACGCCGTGCTTCTACCGAACGGCGACGTCATCGTCATCGTCAAGGACCGCCGCCTATCGCGCTACGACAAAGACTCGAATCCGATTTGGTCCGTGAAGGGACGATTTCATCACGACCTCTGGATCCATGGCGACGAGATCTACGTGCTGGCCCGCATCGCTCGCGTGATTGACCACGTTCACCCGCGATCGCCGACCTTGGCAGACGTGATTCAAGTACGATCCTTGGACGGTGAGTTGAAACGAGAGATCTCGGTCCTGGACGCGATCCACGATTCCGCTTACAGGTTCCTGCTTCCCAGTCTCGCGCAGGAGAAGGACGCGCAGAAAGGCCGGCAGCTCGATGTCCTTCACACCAACCACGTCGAAGTTTTCGATGGGCGGCTAGCTGACCGTGACCCGATCTATGCGGAGGGGAACATACTGATCTCGATGAGGAACATCAACACCATCGCGATCCTCGACGGCAAATCCTCGGATGTCGTCTGGATCTGGGGTCCGACGAACCTGACGTTCCAACACCATCCAACCCTGCTCGACGACGGACACATCTTGCTGTTCGACAATGGGTTTGAGCACTCCCGCGTGATCGAAATCGACCCTTTGTCGAATGGGCTCGTGTGGCAATACAGTCCGAGATCGGGGTTTTTCTCGCAGACCCGTGGGAGCAATCAGCGCTTGGCCAACGGCAACACGCTCATTACCGAATCTGACCGGGGGTATGTCTTGGAGGTCACTTCCGAAGGAGAAGTCGTCTGGAAGTTCGCCAACCCAATCGTCAACCGGAAGAAGGAACGCCAGGCCATCTGGCGGATGACACGAATCGACCCAGACACGCTCACGTTCTTGGACTAGCCGTCGCGTCCGTCGAGCCCACGTACGAACTGTTGCAAGGCTTCGTCGGGCTGACTTGCAGCGTAGATCGCGCGGCGGATCGCGACGCCGAACGCGCCTGCGGCAAGCAATGCCTCCAGGTCCCCCGACTCGACGCCTCCAAGCGCGTACGTCGGAATCTCGACACCAGCGATCGCAGTGCGGAATCCCTCGATACCCATCGGTGGATTCTTGCCGGGGACTTCAAAGATCGGGCTCAGGAAGGCGTAGCTTGCGCGATCCTGCCCGGCTGTCCGGAGGCCTGCCCGATCGTGGCGAGAGACTCCGATCATCCCCAGTGCCGGCCACTGCTGGCGCAGGTCCTCCGCGGGTAGGCCGAGCTCGGGGAGATGCACGCCGTCCGCGCCAACAATCTGGGCCACGTCCAGCCGTCGGTTGAGCGCGAAAGCACTGCCGGTGGCGCGCGTCATCGAGCGTAGCTCGCGCCCCCATCGGACCAGTTGGCGATCGGACACGTTTTTCGCCCTGAGTTGCACACCCACCACGCCAGGCGGGCATCCTTCGAGTGCGCGTCGAATCGGAGTCACCGGACCATCGGGATGATTCGGGTCGGTGATGATCCAGATCCTTGGAAGCCCCTGGCTCATCGTGATGGTGTTACGAACGGCCGTCTTGCTCGGAGCCGATGACGCCTTGTAGCGGGCTCGATGCCGTTGCGTAGAGCTTGCGTTGAATGCGGCCGGCGAAGAATGCGTCGCGGCCGGCCTCGACTGCAGCCTTCATCGCGCGCGCCATTCGAACGGGGTCTTTCGCTCCAGCGATCGCCGTGTTCATCAACACGCCGTCGATGCCGAGTTCCATGGCAATGGCGGCGTCAGAGGCTGTGCCTACCCCCGCATCGACGATGACGGGCACGTTTGCGTGCTTCACGATGATCTCGATGTTGAAGGGGTTGCGCACGCCGAGCCCGCTGCCGATGGGCGCGGCGAGGGGCATGACCGCGGCGCAGCCGAGATCCTCCAGACGCCGTGCGGCGACAGGATCGTCGTTGAAGTAGGGCAAGACCGTGAAGCCATCATCCACGAGCGTCTTTGCAGCCTCGAGTGTTGCCGGGACGTCGGGGAAGAGCGTTTTCTCGTCGCCGATGACCTCGAGCTTGACGAGCGGCGTGTCGAGAAGTTCTCGTCCCAGCCGCGCAGTGCGAACTGCATCCTCGGCGGTGTAGCAGCCGGCGGTGTTCGGAAGGAGCGTGTAGTGGCCCTCGCGGAGGACCGTCATGATCGAATCGGCTCCCGTCGCTTTCAAATCGACGCGTCGCACAGCGACGGTGACGACCTCGCAGCCCGAGGCTTCGAGCGCCTGCCTCGCCGTGTCCAGGTCCGAGTACTTGCCCGTCCCGGTGAACAAGCGCGAACGGAACTCGAACTCGCCAATCTTCAGAACATCTTCAGACACTTAACCGCCTCCTACGAAATGGACCACCTCGACTTGGTCGCCCTCGTTGAGCTCGGTGCTCTCGTGCCGGGCGCGCGGCACGACTTCTTCGTTGCGCTCCACGGCCACCAACGTGTCTGCCAGGCCGAGCGAGGCCAGCAGCTGCTTCACGGTCGTGCTTTGCCCAACCTGCCGTTCTTCGCCGTTCACCACGAGTCGCATCGGCAGTGAGCGTAGGTCGGCGCCGGCGGGGCTGCAAGCGGGTTCGAAGGTGGGCGCGCTCACCCGCGGATGATAGGCTCGGCCGCGTGAAGCGAATCGTGCAGGGCGATAACTTGGCGGTGCTCGAGACACTCCCGCGCGAGTTCGCACGGTTGATTTACATCGACCCGCCATTCAACACAGGACGCAAGCAGGCCCGCCAGCGGGTGCGAGTGCGGGCGGCGGAGGAGGGCGAGCGACAAGGTTTCGGGGGACGGCGCTACGACGTCGAGCGAGTCGACAGCCCGGCATACGAAGACGACTTCGACGAGTACGTTCCTTTCCTGATGAGCCGCATCGGAGCGGCGCTTCCGTGCCTGACCGCCGATGGATCGCTATTCGTGCATCTCGACTACCGAGAAGTGCACTACGTGAAAGTCGCGCTGGACCGCCTCTTGGGCCGGGACCGTTTTCGTAACGAGATCATTTGGGCGTACGACTTCGGAGGGCGCCCGAAGCGATGGTGGCCCGCCAAGCACGATACCCTGCTTTGGTATGTCCTCGACCCCAAGCGCTACGTCTTTCAGTTCGAAGAGATGGATCGCATTCCGTACATGGCGCCTGGGCTGGTGGGAAAAGAAAAAGCGGCTCGCGGCAAGACTCCGACAGATGTCTGGTGGCACACGATTGTCCCGACGAACGGCAAGGAAAAGACCGGATACCCAACGCAAAAGCCGCTAGGCGTGCTCGAGCGAATCATCAAGGTGCACACCGAGCCTGGCGATACCGTCCTGGATTTCTTTGCGGGGAGCGGGACGACTGGCGAGGCCTCCGCGCGCCTCGGTCGGGGGTTCGTGCTCATCGACGAGCATCCGGACGCGATCGCGACAATGCGCACGCGACTTGCGGAATGGGAGCCAGAGGTCGAGGTGCACCGGCGAGATCAGCGTGGCACGAACTCGACCTCGAACACGTGAGGCCAGAGCTTTCCGGTCAGCAGGAACGTTTTCGACTCCGGCTTGTAGGCGATGCCGTTGAGGACGTCGGCTCGCATCGCTTCCATCCGTGACAGTAATCCGCTCGCGTCGATGGTCGCCGTGACCCGCCCCGTCTTGGAGTCGATGCGGATGATCTCGTTGCCCTGCCAGATGTTGGCGTAGATGTCCGAGCCTACGCACTCTAGCTCGTTGAGCTTCTGCACCGGGCGTCCGTTCTTCAACACGCTCACCTCGCGAAGCAGGGCCATCGACGCCGGGTCACGAAACTGCAGAATCGACGAGCCATCGCTCATCACCAGCTCTGTCCCATCGTAACAGAGGCCCCAGCCCTCACCGGCATAGCGGAGCGTTTCGCGTTCTGCGAGGGTTGCGATGTCCGATACGAGGGCGAGGCCCGACCGCCACGTGAGCTGAATCAAGCGATCGCCGACCAGTGACAACCCCTCGCCGAAAAAGTTCGGCTCTAGCTTGCGTTGGGCGAGCACCTTGCCGTCTTCGAGCCGGACCTTGCGTAGCGAGGACTGCCCGTACTGACCGGTACTCTCGTACATGACGCCTTCGTGCCAGATGAGTCCTTGAGTGAAGGCGTCTGTTGCGTGCGTGTATTTGCGAATGACACGCGGGCGAAGTTCTTCGATCGTCGGCGCTGTGACGGCGCGCGCAGTCTCGTTGGGACTGATGTCCACCGCAGTGATGGTTTCTTCGGCGGGCTCGGGGCAGCCCGGAGCGAGCACGATGCTCACCGCGGCCAAACCACCGGAGAGCATGCCCGCCCAGAGCACGGGCTTGGACCGCTGATCGGCGCGCTCGAGCTCTCCCATGTAGCGTCGTTGAGCCCCTAACATGCAGGCGGGAGCCTAACCCCCTCG
>CAXMRM010000142.1:0-7806 GCA_964196015.1 uncultured Myxococcota bacterium | reverse complement strand
ACCCCGACACCGCCGCCAGGGCCTCGACTAGGGCCTCGGCATAGGGTGGGTACATCTCGGTGGGCGTCTCGTAGGAGAACTGGTGGCGCGACCCCATCGCGTGGACATACTCCCCGAGCCACGGCTCCTGGTCCAGCATGTTGAGGACCGCGCCTAGGGTCTCGCTCATCATCCTCTGCTGGCTTGCGCGGCTGTAGGTGCCGAAGAGTTCCTCGGCGTCAGGACGCTTCGCGAAGAGCCTCTCGTAGAGGTGATCGGTGAGCTCGGCTTCGTGCTGGGAGACCTCGACGAGGTGCTTCTTGAGCAAATCCACGTCGATTTCGTGGTTTCGTGCGTCCATGAGCTTGCTTTACATTAAATAAAGTAACGTGCCAGCTCAAGTTCGCTGGTCGACGTACGCCAAGACCTCGCAGGGCGAGAGCTCGATGCTCGGGGGCCCGCTTCGGATGTAGAAGGCCTCCTTCCCTTGAGCCATGCAAGCTCGATTTCTTTCCCGAACTTCTCGGTCTTGAGGTTCACTCGAAACGTCGACTTGAACTCAAGAGTGGGGCCTTCACCCCGCGCGATCACATCGCCTAGCAACAGGTCGAACACGACCACGGGAGGCAGACTGGAGGCGCCGACTGGACTCGAACCAGCGAATGGAGGTTTTGCAAACCTCTGCCTTACCACTTGGCTACGGCGCCGAGAGCTGCAGTCTGTAGCGCTTCTGATGGCGCTTGTCACGCAGCGTTTTCCAGCTTAGCCGAGGACCGGGGTGGCGCGCCACACCGCTCGTGGTACGCATTCCCGCATGCCATCACAGGACTCCTTTCAGAGCCGCGTCACCATCCACGCGGGCGGCCGTCAGGTCGTGATTCACCGCCTGGACGCGCTGACCCGCGCGGGCTTTCAGGGCATCGACACGCTCCCGTATTCGATCCGCGTTCTGCTCGAAAACCTGCTGCGGTACGAGGACGGCAAGACCGTCACTCGCGAGGATATCGAGGCGGTTGCCAACTGGGATCCGGGCGCGGCACCGAGCACTGAGATCGCCTTCCGCCCGTCGCGTGTTCTCCTTCAGGACTTCACCGGCGTGCCGGCGGTGGTCGACCTCGCCGCGATGCGGGACCAGTTTGCTAAAATGGGCGGCGACCCGAGTCGCATCAACCCCCTGCAGCCCGCCGATTTGGTGATCGATCATTCGGTGCAAGTCGATTCGTATGGCCTGCTCCGCTCGTTTGAGGACAACGTGAAGCGCGAGTTCGAGCGCAACCAGGAGCGCTACCAGTTCCTCAAGTGGGGGCAGAGCGCGTTCGAGAACATGCGTGTCGTCCCGCCGGGCACGGGCATCGTGCACCAGGTAAACCTCGAGTACCTGGCGAGCGTCGTCTTCACGCGCAACGCGAACGGCCAGACCATCGCGTATCCCGACAGCCTCGTCGGCACCGATTCGCACACGACGATGATCAATGGTCTCGGCGTCCTCGGCTGGGGCGTGGGCGGCATCGAAGCCGAGGCGGCGATGCTCGGTCAGCCGATCAGCATGCTCTTGCCTCAGGTTGTTGGCTTCAAGCTGACAGGCAGGCTTCCTGAAGGCGCCACGGCGACGGACGCGGTTCTGACGGTGACCCAAATGCTCCGCAAAAAGGGCGTCGTTGGGAAGTTCGTCGAGTTCTACGGAGAGGGGATGGAACACCTCGCGCTTCCGGACCGCGCGACCATCGCAAACATGGCGCCCGAGTACGGCGCGACGATGGGCTTTTTCCCGGTCGACAACGAGACGCTGGCATATCTTCGGTTCAGCGGGCGGGAGGACGCGCATGTCGACGTCGTGGAGCGGGTGCTGAAGGAGCAGGGCTTGTTCCACACTGCAAGCGCGCCGGAGCCGCGATTCACCGACACCCTCGGGCTCGATCTCGGCGACGTGGTGCCTTGCATCGCGGGTCCGAAGCGTCCGCAGGACCGCATCCCGCTCAGCGAGTCGAAGCGCTCCTGGCACGGCGTGCTTCAGGGCTTCGAGGCGTCCGCCGACAAGGGGGCCGAGGTCACTCGTGGTGATGAGACCTTCACCCTTCACAACGGCGCCGTTGTCATTGCGGCGATCACCAGCTGCACGAACACCTCGAACCCGTCTGTCATGTTGGCTGCGGGCCTCGTGGCCAAGAAGGCAGTCGAGAAGGGGCTCCGCACCAAGCCCTGGGTGAAGACGAGCCTCGCGCCCGGGTCGCAGGTGGTCACCGAGTACCTCGAGGCATCCGGTTTGAACAAGGACCTCGACATCCTGCGGTTCAACTTGGTCGGCTACGGCTGCACGACCTGCATTGGGAACTCCGGTCCCCTCGATCCGGAGATCGCCGAGGCGGTCGAGGCCAACGACCTGGTCGTGACGTCCGCGCTGAGCGGTAACCGAAACTTCGAAGGACGGGTCAATCCCTTGACCCGTGCCAACTACCTCGCGTCGCCGCCGCTGGTCGTCGCATATGCGCTCGCGGGCACGATGGACATCGACTTCGAACGCGAGCCGATCGGACAGGACACCGAAGGCGGCGACGTCTTCCTTCGTGATATTTGGCCGTCGCATCAGGAGGTCACAGAAACGCTCAGGGCTTCCGTCAAGAAGGAGCAATTCGTCCAGCGCTACGCGGCCGTGCTCGATGGGCCTCCGCAGTGGCGAGAGGTGAGCTTCGAGGAGGCGGACCGCTATCGCTGGGAGCCGGCATCCACCTACGTCCGCCTGCCACCGTTCTTCGACGGGGTCGAGGCTGCAGAGCCGGCTCCGCCAAAGGACATCGAGGGCGCCCGGGTGCTTTGCTTGCTCGGTGATTCGGTAACGACCGACCACATCTCGCCCGCAGGCGCGATTGCGCTCGACGGCCCTGCCGCCAAGTATCTGCAGGAGCACGGCGTGTCCCCTCGTGACTTCAACAGCTACGGTAGCCGCCGAGGCAACCACGAGGTCATGATGCGCGGCACGTTTGCGAACATCCGTCTTCGCAATCTCTTGGCGCCAGGCACCGAGGGCGGCATCACACGCTATCTACCCAGCAACGAGCAGACGAGCATCTATGACGCGGCGATGAAGTACCAGGCCGACGGCACACCGCTCGTCGTCATCGCCGGCAAGGAGTACGGCACGGGCTCGTCACGTGACTGGGCGGCCAAGGGCACTTTGCTCCTCGGCGTCCGCGCCGTCATCGCCGAGAGCTACGAGCGCATTCACCGGTCGAACCTGATCGGCATGGGCGTGCTTCCACTGGAGTTCGCGGCCGGCGGTGGCCGCGAGGCGCTCGGGCTCACCGGTGAGGAAACCTTTGCCATCTCTGGGATCTCCGAAGGACTGGCTTTGGGCAAGACGCTGTCGATCCAGACGGACACCGGCAAGTCGTTCACCGCGAAGGCACGGCTCGACACGCCACAGGAGATCGAATACTTCCTGCACGGCGGCATCTTGCAATACGTCTTGCGGCAGCTTGCCGCTGAGGGGCAGGCGACTGCCTGAGGCCTCATGTCACTCGTCTTCGTAATCTCGCCGCCCCGTGCCGGGTCGACGTTGCTTCAGCGCATGATGGGTGCGCACTCCGAGATTTTCACGCATCCGGAGCCGCACCTGATCACGCCCATCGCGCACCTCGGCGTCTACTACAACGTGGACAAAGCGCCGTACGATCACATCAACGCAGCGGAGGCTATCGAAGCGTTCATCGAAGGGCTGCCGGCTGGGAAACAGGACTACCTCGACGCGTTGCGGGCGTACACCGACACGCTCTACGGTCGGATGTTGTCGACGAGCGAGAGCAGCTACTTCCTCGACAAGACGCCGGCTAACGCCCTCGTGTTGCCGTTTCTCCAGCGCCTCTATCCAGACGCGAAATACGTGGTGCTCACCCGGCATCCACTCGCGGTGTTCAGCTCGTATGCGAACAGTTTTTTCGACGGTGATTGGCAGGGCGCGCATGCGTTCAACCCGATCCTCGAGCGCTACGTGCCGGCGATGGCGACGTTGTTGCGGGAGCGACCGGTTCCCCTGCTGCACGTCGCATACGAAGACCTGGTGACCGAGCCTGAGCCGCAGCTCGAGCGCGTCTTTGCGTTCTTGGGTCTAGAGCACGATCCGGACGCGGTCGAATACGGCAAGACTGGACCTGTGAAGAAGGGAATGGGCGACCCGATTACCGTCAACACGCAGGACCGCCCGGTGGCCGACAACGTGAGCAAGTGGGCAGCCGAGCTTGCCCACGACGCTGACAAACTCGCGCTTGCCGAGCAGATGATCGGACGGATCGACCCAGTCGACCTGGAGGCGTGGCAATGGCCCCCTGACGCGCTGTGGGCGCCGATCGAAGCCGCCCGAGGTCGCCCCGCGCCCAAGCCTGCGCGCAACAGTTACACATTCCGACGTCGCGTCATGCTCGCCCTGAAGAAGGACATCCACCGCCGTCCTCACGGCAAGATCGTGAAGCGCGTGAAGTACTACTGCGACGTCCTGCTCAGGGAGTAGGGCGGCGCGCTCGCGCAATGACGGTCTGAGACTCGGTGGCCGTGGTGATCGGCCGGCCGTCGAAGTCCCCCGTGTGCGACTCCACGGTAAAACCGTTGTAGTGAAGCAAGGCTTCGAGCTCGGCGGGGAAGAACTGCCTCTGGGTGAGGGGCGTGCAAAACGACTGGTTCTTTTTTTTCGGATGCTCGAAGTCCATCACGACGGTTTCGATCTGCGCGAGAGCGTCGTAGCTGAAGTACTCGCTATAGTGGTATCGGATGTCGTCGCGGGGATGCGGCACTTCGCCACCGCGATATTGCTTGGACGGATCACGTGCGAGGCTGACCGGATCGGGTAGCGACACATCGAAGGCGAAGCGTCCCCCGGGTTCGAGGTGGTGGCGTACGGTCGCGAACCCGCGCTCGATCTCCTCGCGCGTGTACAGGTGCATCCAGACGTTGAATGGGGCGATCACGAGCGGGAACCTCCTGCGAAGGCGGAGGCGCTCGAGGTTGCCCTGACGGAGTTCGATCCGTTCTCGCGCTGCGCGGGGTAGCCGGCCGAGCCGTTGACGGGCCTGCTCCAGCATCGGGGTCATTGGTTCGATGCCCACGACGTCGACGCCGGCCTTCGCGATCGCAAGCGCCACGCGGCCGGTACCCGCGCCGAGCTCCAGCACGGGGCCTCCCGACTCGACCGCCAGGTTCGTGTAGAAGCGAACGTCGTGTCGGCGTCGACGGTACGCCTGGTCGTAGTACCGACCATCCTCGTAGTGCGCTTCCGATCCGATCGCGCTGCGTCGTTGTTTGCGCTTAGCCACGGTACTCGGCCAGGTGCGCAGCGATCTCGGAAAAGCCGTGGCCTCGGTCGCCATCAGTGACGTAGCGAGGTGGGATAGGGAGCCGGTCCAAATGCTCCCGGACGTTCGCGACGCCGACGCTCTTTGGGAATCGCTCGAACGCGGCAGCGTCGTTGCCGCTGTCGCCAACGAATACCCAACGCTCGAGCTGACTGCCGAGATCGATGCCGAGCACGTCGCGGAGCGCGCGCGCCACGCCTTCGGCTTTGTCCCACGGGCCCGGAACGGCGTGCGCATGCACTGTCGAGACGGAGCTTCGTGCGCCCAGCCCCTCGATGAGTTCAACCAGCGCGTCGATCTCCGCGCGCGGCAACGACACCGACTCCCCCACGTCGAAGGCGAGGTCGCAGCGGCGGTGGCGACGGTCGTTCGTGGTTTGTACGTGGGGCATGACCACGGCCGCCCTGCGGCGGATCGTGTCGAGCAGGATGGCTTGCTCGGCGCGTTCGGCCTCGTCGCAGAAGTAGCCTTCGTGCGTTCCGGTCTCGTCGACCCAGGTCCAGCCCGCGCCGTTCTCCCCGACGGCAACCCGGACCGGCCACAGACGTGCGATCACGTCGGTCCATCCGAGCGGCCGGCCCGTCACGGCCACCAGTTCGAACCCAGCGCCGCTCAGTTGGTGCATAGCGGCGTACGCATCGGGCTCGAGGACACCATTTCGGGTCACGGTGTCGTCGATATCGAACACGACGCCGCGAACGCCGGCGGGATCCAGCTCTCGGTAACTCTCCATTTGCGCTCCCCCATACCACACCCCTGGGCTTGCGGAGCCGTTCGGAGCGGCGTACCATAAAACGAGACGGAGGGGATTACGTGCCCAATCTTGGATTCGGCGAACTAGTCATCGTTTTTCTGATCGTGATGCTGATTTTCGGCGCCGGACGGCTGCCTCAAATCGGCGAAGGGCTCGGAAAGGCAATCCGTAACCTCAAGCGGGGCCTCAACACGGATGACGACATCGATGTGACCCCGGATATGACTTCGGTCGACAAGCAGGTCCCGAAGCAAGCTGCCTCCCGGGTGGAGGACGCTGAAGTCGTGGACAAGGTCGAGACCAAGTAGCCGTCAGCCGTCAATCCTCTGGAGCGGCTCCGATCGGGTCGTCCGCATCTCGAGGATCGTCTTGCAGCTCAGCCGAAGGGGCGGCGCGAGTTCCGACGATGTCGCCGCTTCCCTGAGTTCGCCCTTGCGCAGAAGGGGCGCCAACAAGAGTGCGGTGTCGAGTGGAGTGTGCGGGTTGCGCACGATTGCGTTGCGCGGGCGGTAACGCACGACCCATCGTCGACTGTGATAGACCGTTTGCAACACATTCGGATCATTGGGACGCACCGCGCAGACACGGACGACGTCCTCCTCGGTGAGCGATGGGTTGTCGAGCAGAATGCGAACGACGTCGGGGTGCGGGTCGCGCACGACGCGCTGAATCAAGAAGCGGTCGTGCGTGCGCGCGAGCGACTTCCGTTCGCCGAGCGTGAGTGGACTTCCTCGTCCCAAGTCGGGAACGCGTCGCTTGTCTTCAACAGGCGCGTCTTCTTCGAAAGGCGGCATGACGAAGTCTGCGACGTGGTGAAGCTCGCCTCGTCGCGCGACTGTACCGAGCTCGGCTCGCCTGGGTTCGAGTCGCGGCTCGAAGAGCGCCCAACCCAGTGCAAGAAACACCGACTGTGCATCGGCTCCGCCAAGCGACGCGCACCGATGCGCCTCGTGGAGCAGCCGTACAGCGTCCTCGTCTGACAGCGATTCCAACCGTTCGCAGATCAGGCCCACGCGCATGGAGATCTCGTCTAGGCGGGCCAGTCGCTGAAATAGATCTCCGAACTGTATTGCGTGCTGCACGGCCTGAGCGCCCCTTCGTTAGCCTACTGAGGAAGACTCAAAGCGCCAGCTTGACGCAGTGCGTTGCCGGGCTAGCCTCGTGTCAGGCATGACTGAGGCGGAACAGATTCGGGTCATCAAGCGCTACGCGAATCGCAAGCTCTACGACACGCGCGACAGCAGATACGTCACGCTCGACCGCATCGCCGAGTTCGTTCGCAACGGCGAGGAAGTCAGGGTCCTCGACAATCGTTCCAAGGCCGATCTCACCAAAATCACGCTCGCGCAGATCATCTACGAAGAGCAAAAGAGCGGAAACGCCACGGCTTGGTCGGTGCAAAGCCTTCGGGGTTTCATTCAGCAAGGGCGCCAGAAGCTCCTTTCTTCGTTGAAGGAAGGGCCGGTGGGAAAGCTCGTGGGTCGTGCCGAGGAGCTCGGTGCCGGGGTCTATAACGCGGCCGATGAACGTGTTCGCGCCGTCGTCGAGAGCGCCGCGGCTCACGTGAAGCAGTTGCAGGGCGAGGTGTTGCGGCTCCAGGCTCGAATCGAGGAGCTGGAAGCGAAAGTGCGCCAGGGCTCCCCAAAAGACGAGCCGCCTGATAACGTGGAATAATTCCCGTTTTCCGGGGTTGTAAGAGCAGGCATGCCTAGGAAACCCAAGAAAATAGCGGCC
>CAXMRM010000141.1:0-6883 GCA_964196015.1 uncultured Myxococcota bacterium | reverse complement strand
GGAAGGACGCTCCCGAACGCCTTCGAGGTCATGAGCACGCCTTCTTCGCCGCCGCCTTCGTAGGCCCCGGTGATCACCACGACCAGTCCCGTCATCGTGCACACGACGATCGTATCGATGAACGGCTCGAGGAGGGCGACGATGCCTTCCCGGACGGGCTCATCGGTTGCGGCTGCGGAGTGCGCGATCGACGCCGAGCCCACGCCGGCTTCATTCGAGAACGCTGCGCGCCGGAAGCCGGTGACCAGCACACCGAGGATTCCACCAAAGCCAGCCTGCGGCGAGAACGCCCCGCCGACGATCTTGCCGAGCGCCGGGCCGATCTGATCGTGGTTCGTTATGATGATGAAGAGACCGGCCAGCAGGTACACGCCGCACATCAGCGGCACGATGAAGCCAGCAACCTGTCCGATCCTGCGAATGCCCCCGACGATGACGATTCCGACCAGGAAGGCGAGAAGGACGCCGTACGCGAGCGCGCCCCAGTCGCCCGAGAAAATCGGCAAGACGTCGGCGACCTGCGCGTAGCTTTGGTTGGCTTGGAACATGTTTCCGCCACCGAAGCTTCCGCCGATGCACATCACGGCGAACAAGATGGCGAGGAAGCGCCCCAAGCGCGGGAGACCGAGCTGGTCCAGACCACGATCGAGGTACCGCATCGGGCCGCCCAAAATGTGCCCGTCCTCCCCGACCTCGCGATACATCTGTCCGAGAGTGCATTCGGTGAACTTCGACGTCATGCCGAGGAAGCCTGCGATGATCATCCAAAAGATCGCGCCTGGCCCGCCGACGGCAACAGCCACTGCGACGCCGGCGATGTTTCCGAGCCCGACGGTCGCCGACAGGGCAGAGGAGAGTGCTTGGAAGTGCGTAACCTCACCGGGGTCGTCAGGGTCGTCGTAGTGGCCCGTCGTGACCACCAAGGCGTGTTTGAACGCACGGATGTTGATGAAACCAAAACGCAGGGTGAAGAAGATCGCACCCGCGATGAGCCAGAAGACGATGAAGGGGAGCTTCAGATCGTCCGCGGTGCCGTTGTCCCAGAAGATCAGGTCGAAGAAGAGGACTTGGGCAATAGGGCCCACCACGTTGGCGCCGAAGGCCTGATCGACCGAGGTCAGCAGGCTTCCGATGCCGGCCTCCTGGGCCTTCTCCGCTTGGGCAAACGCTGAGCTTGACCACAAACTCGCCCATGAGGCGGCAATCGTTCTCAGGCGTTTCCCCATCCGCGAGCCAAACAGTGGCACACGGCTGGAGTTCTCTCCACTTTTAACCCCGGCGGAACGTTGGTGCGTCGACAGACTTCTACGATACCAGGGGGCGTGGGGTTAGTGCGCTGGCCTTCCGTCTTTGGCGCAGCGAAGCCGGCGACGCGCATCGCGGGACCAACGCAGCCACCTTCATTGACACCCCCTGAGGGTGATACTAAGCATGCCTCGACTGGCTCAATCAGCCCTGTCGCGGAGTCCGCCCCTCTATGTTCTCGGCCTATTTCCCGGTGTTCCTGATGCTCGGCGTCGCCTCGCTCGTCGCTGTCGGCGTGTTCGCCCTCACGTCGGTCCTCGGTCCCAAGAACATGACGGCCGAGAAGGCCATTCCCTACGAGTCGGGCTCGGAGACCACGGGCGCGAGCCACATCCGCCTGAGCATCAAGTTCTATCTGACTGCGATGCTGTTCGTCGTCTTCGATGTCGAGGCAGTGTTCCTCTATCCCTGGGCGAGCCTCTTCAGGGAGCTCGGCTGGCCGGGCTTCGTAGAGATGATGATGTTCCTCCTCGTTCTCGGCGTGACCTTGGTTTACGCCTGGAGAAAGGGTGCGCTCCAATGGGAGAGCTGAAGGTGATCGGTGGAGGCGGCGAGGTTGCGGTCACGACGCGCCTCAGCGACCTGCTTCAGTGGGCCCGCAAGTGGTCTCTGTTCCAGTACCCCTTCGTCACCGCTTGCTGCGGCATGGAGTTCATGGCGACCGCCGCGCCCCGGTACGACATCGCGCGTTTCGGCGCCGAAGCGCCGCGCTTCAGCCCTCGGCAATCGGACGTGCTCTGGGTCGTCGGGACGATCAGCCAGCGGCAGGGCCCGGCGATCCGTCGCATCTGGGAGCAGATGGCAGATCCGAAGTGGGTCATCGCGTTTGGCACATGCGCTTCCTGCGGTGGCTTCTACGACAACTACACGACGATTCCCGGCGTCGACAAAGTCATCCCCGTCGACGTGTACATCCCCGGTTGCCCACCCCGCCCTGAAGCCGTTCTCGACGCGCTGATGCTGCTTCAAGACAAGATCCAGGCCAACGACCGTAAGCCCATCGTCGTGCCGCCGAGGCTCGTGCCCGAGCGCGCCCCCGGCCGGACGGGGGAGGGCAAGTCATGAGCCAGGCGGTCGTGGACCGGCTCAAGACTCAGTTTGGCGAACGGTTGCTCGAAACGAGCGACGCGTTCGGCGATCACGAAGTGCGGGTGGCTCCTGAAGACTGGGTCGAGGTCGCGCAGTTCATTAAGGACGACGGCGAGATCCAGATGGACCACTTCATCGATTTGACTGCGATCGACTACCCCGAGCGAGAATCGGCACGGTTCGACGTCGTGCTCATGATCCGCTCGTCGGTGACCGGGGCACGCATGCGGCTGCGCACGCAGGTCAAAGAGGGCGCACAGGCCGGAACGCTCAGCGGCATCTGGTCCGGAGCGAACTGGGCCGAGCGTGAGGTCTGGGACATGTTTGGAATCGAGTTCAAAGACCATCCCGACCTGCGGCGCATCCTCCTCTACGAGGAGTTCGTTGGGCATCCGCTCCGCAAGGACTATCCCATTGACAAGGCGCAGCCCCTGGTCCCGTACCGCGAGGTGAGTGACATCGACAAGCTACCGCCGTTCGGCATCGAAGAAGGCCTGCCGTTTGCGCGCATCGATTGGGAGTCGCGTTTAGCGGGTAGCGACGATCAGGTGTCGCCTTCGATTGGCGTGCAGCAGAGGCAGCGGCGGACGCTCAGCGATTCCGAGGCCGCGCAGCAGATTCAAGCACGAATCGCAGCGCGGATGGCGGAGGAAGAGTAGATGGAACCCGCTGACGAGCTATCGAACGACGATGCCGCCCTCGAGCTCTCTACCGACCCGATGCGCTTGAACATGGGCCCGTCGCATCCCGCGATGCACGGCACCATTCGCATGGTCATCGACCTAGACGGCGAAACCCTCGTCAACCTAGACGTGCAGCCCGGCTACTTGCACCGCGGCTTCGAGAAGTCGTGTGAGCGCGGCACCTGGGCGCAGGTCTTTCCGTACGTAGACCGCCTCAACTACGTGTCGCCGATGCTCAACAACGTCGGCTGGGCGCTTGCAGTCGAGAAGCTCCTCGAAATCGAAGTTCCCGAGCGCTGCCAGTACTACCGGGTCATCCTCGGCGAGCTGGCGCGCATCTCCGACCATTTTACCTGCAACGGCGCAGGAGCGATGGAGCTGGGCGCATTTACTCCCTTCCTGTGGTTGCTGAAAGTCCGCGATTGGGTTTGGGACGTCCTCGAACGCGAGACCGGCGCGCGGATGACGCACAGCTTCGGGCGCATCGGCGGGATGGCCGCGCCTCCCACTGAGAACTTCAAGGACGACGTGCGGCGGCTGATTCCGGAAGTTCACAAGGTTGTGAAGGAGACGGAGATCATGCTGATCCGGAACCGCATCTTCCTCGACCGCATGCAGGGCGTCGGCGTTCTGACCAAGGAGCAGGCCCTGTCGTACGGCTGCACCGGGCCGGTGGCGCGTTCCACGGGCATTGAGTACGACGTCCGCAAGGATCATCCCTACCTCGTCTACGACCGCTTCGACTTCGATGTGCCCGTGGGCGAGGATGGCGACAACTGGGATCGCTTCATGGTGCGCCTCGAAGAGATCCGGCAGTCGGTCCGCATCATCGAGCAGGCCATCGAGCAGATGCCCGACGACGGGCCGATCAACGTCGACGACCCGCGCATCGTCTATCCCGCAAAGGACGACGTGTACACGACGATCGAGGCGACCATCGCGCACTTCAAGCTCGTCATGGAGGGCCTGCGCACGCCCAAGGGAGAGGTCTATAGCTGCACCGAAGGCGGCAATGGCGAACTCGGCTTCCACATCGTGTCGGACGGCAGTGGGACTCCGTATCGAGTCCGGGTTCGACCGCCGTGCTGGTTTAACCTGGCCGCCGCTCGCGAGATGCTGCTGGGCGGCATGATCGCCGACATCATTCCTACCTTTGGATCGGTCAACATGATCGGCGGAGAGTGTGACCGGTAAGCGATGGCCAAGTTCACGTTAGACGGCAAAGAGATTTCCTTCGAGCCTGGCGAGACTGTCATGCAGGCGGCGTGGCGCGAGGGCATCGAGATCCCGCACTACTGCTGGCACCCCGGGCTGTCGATCGCTGCAAATTGCAGAATGTGCCTCGTGCAAGTCGAGAGCGGCCGCCAGATGGCGATGCCCCAGCTCGCGTTCGACGAAGACAAGGGTGAGTACGTTCCGGCCACCAAGCCGAAGCTTCAGCCTGCATGTCAGCTCGGTGCCGTCGAGGACATGGTCGTCTCGTCGACCAACGATGAGGTGAAGAACGCCCAGGCGTCGGTACAGGAGTTCTTGCTCCTCAATCATCCGGTCGATTGCCCAATCTGCGATCAGGCTGGCGAGTGCAAGCTTCAGGACTACTACTACGAGCATCAGGGCACGTTGAAGCGCAAGCTCACCGAGCCCATCCACAAGCCGAAGGGTGTGCGCTTCGGCCCGACCATCGTCTACGACGCAGAGCGTTGCATCATGTGCACGCGCTGCATTCGCGTCTGCGACGAAGTGGCCAAGGACCACGTCCTCGACATGCGCGAGCGCGGCAACAAGAACGAGATCGTCCTGGCTCCGGGCCGAGAGCTCGACCACAAATACACGCTGATGACCGAGCACGTCTGCCCGGTTGGGGCGCTGACGAGTCGGGACTTCCGCTTCAAGGCGCGGGTTTGGTTCCTCAGGTCGGGGCAGGGCGTGTGCACGGGGTGCGCTACGGGTTGCAACACCCACGTCGACTACGACCCGCGCTACGGCAAGGTCTACCGGCTCCGCCCGCGCGACAACGTGGACGTCAACAAGTTCTGGATGTGCGACGACGGCATGATGACGTATACGCGCCACGACACGGACCGGCTCCTGATGCCGACGGTTGGCCGTGGTGACGAGCGCATTCCGGTCGGGGAAAACGAAGCGCTCGATCTCGCCGCCGAGAAGCTGAAGGCCGTCGATGCATCGAAGCTCGCCGTGGTGTTGAGCGCGCAACACAGCACCGAGGACAACCTCGCGCTCGCCAAGCTTGCAACCGCTCTCGGCGCCGATCGGCTCTACCTCACGGCGCTCGGCGGCTGGGAAGGCGACGACATCTTGCGGAGTGACGACAACAACCCGAACCGCGCCGGCGCGAGGCAGGCCGCGGGCGGGGCGGCCTTGAAGTCGATCGGCGACCTTCTCACTGACGTGCAAAGCGGGGCGGTGCAGGCTGTGCTTGCGCTCGGCGGGGCCAGTGCAGAGAAGCTCGAAGATCTCGCGCCGCTCGTCGCCCTGGACGGCGTCGTTTCGCTGACCAGCCACGTCGGGGCGCTTCCCGCGGTCGCCTCCGTCGCCATCCCGGTGGCCGATACCTTTGAAATCGACGGGAGCTTCGTCAACGACAAGGGCATGGCGCAGGCGTTCCAGCCGGTACTGTCGACGCCCGCTGGCGTCGAGCCCGCATGGAGGACGATTTCGGATCTAGCTGGCAGGCTCGGCAAGGATCTTGGTTTCAAGGACTTCCAAGGCTTGCGCGAAGGCCTCGCGGACGCTGCGGAGGCGGCCCAATGACGACGACCTTCCTCGTCGTCTCGTCCATGGTGAAGGTGCTGGTGATCCTGTTGATCACCGTCGGCGGCTTCGCGCCGATTCTCATCTGGGCGGACCGCCGCCAGAGCGCGATGATTCAAGACCGGCTCGGACCGAGCCGCGCTGCGATCACGCTGCCGGCTTCCGCCGTGACGTTCATCGACCGGACACGGCTGCCCATGTGGCGCTTGGCCGCGCTGACCGGCATCGTTGCCATCGTGGCGCTGGTCACGCTTACGTTCGTCGCGCTGAAGGGAAGCAATCCTCTACCGATTTCGACGTCCGCGCTGACAGCCAGCCTGGTCGGGTTTGGCGCCGCCTCGGTGGTGCTGCGAGCCGGGTACGGCGTGCACACCATGATCGTCGGCAACGGCGGAAAAATCATGCTCATCGGCCTCTTGCACCCCGTGGCCGACGCCCTGAAGTTCGTCTTCAAGGAAGATTTCGTTCCTCCCAAGGCCGACAAGCTCCTGTTCTCGGCGGGCCCGATCATTGCGCTGATCCCCGCGATCGCGGCCTTCGCGGTCATCCCCTTCGCGAGCGCGCTGCACTGGGACTACCTCAATCAGGTCCTGCCACGCACCGGCGAGATCGCCGGTGCGGCAGTTCCGATGCAGGTCGCGAGCATCAACGTCGGCATCCTCTTCATCTTCGCGATCGCGAGCACCGGCATCATCGGCGCCGCGATTTCGGGCTACGCCTCGGACAACAAGTACTCCCTGCTCGGTGGCATTCGCGCCGCCAGCCAGATGGTGAGCTACGAGGTCGTGCTCGGCCTGACGCTCGTGCCGGCCTTCATGGTCTACGCCTCTCTCCGGCTCGAGGACATGGTGATGTGGCAGCACGTGCATGTGTGGGGCATCTTCGTCCCGCCGCTGACGCTGGCCGCCGTCACTTTCTTCGTGGCGGCCATCGCTGAAACGAAGCGCGTTCCCTTCGACCTTCCAGAGGGCGAGAGCGAGCTCGTCGGCGGCTACCTCACGGAGTATTCCGGCATGAAGTTCGGCATGTTCTTC
>CAXMRM010000140.1:0-10013 GCA_964196015.1 uncultured Myxococcota bacterium | reverse complement strand
ATCAACACGCGCGTCAAGACGACGGACGACGACACGCTGAAGTTCACGTACGGAGGTCACAACGAAGAATGGTTTGCTTCGTTTTTCGGCGGCGTCGGCTACACGCGCGACCTTGCTCAGGACAACGCAACGATCAGTGTGAGAATCGATGGTTCGTTCGATGTCTTCAAGCCCTACGGGCCCTGGCCGGGTCGTGTTTTCCCCAAAGGGAACTCGCACGACTTCCGTGGATCCGTGGGTGGGAACGTAGAGGTCTCACAGATCTTGAGCCCGACCACGTTGGTCAAGGCGGGCTACGGAATCTCCTGGCAGAAGGGTGCCCTGCTCACGCCCTGGAACTCCGTGCCGTTCCTGTGTAACCCGGATGTCACTGCGTGTGGGATCCGCTTGCAAGAAAAGTTTCCGCGGACGCGATTGAGGCAGACGGTTTCGGGTCTGATCGCACAGCACATTCCGAAGACGAGCACGACGGTGCGCCTGAGTTATCGGTTCTACGCGGACGACTACGATGTTCGCGCCCACACGCTTCTCGGCGAGATCTATCAGTATGTGACCGAACGTGCGTATATCAGCGCTCACTATAGAGCGCACCACCAGACGGCGGTGTCTTTCTGGACTACGCATCTTGGCTTGGCGGAGTTCGATCCCAGCAAACCGCGCACGTCAGATTCGGACTTGGCTCAGTTCTGGGCCCACGAATGGGGCGTTAAACTGTTGTTTCACATCACCCCGCCTGGCAGGACTCATGGGCACAACATGGACGTCTATTTCAACCGATACACGCGTACTAACAATCTGAATGTGAACGTCGCAAGCATCGGTTACGGCTACATGTTCTGACCGCGCTCGCTCATGGTGCGGGCTTCTTGCCTTTGAAGCTTAGGAAGAAATTGATCGAGAGAATGTGCGCGAGCTGATTGCGCTCGCGCGACACGTAGCCATTCAAGTACCCGATCTCCATGCGAAACAGCTTTTCGAACGCATAGACGCCCAGCCCTAGGAAGGCCCGGTTCTGGTCGAAGCCCTGCTTGGCCCAAGTTGCGCCCTGGATGCCGACGAAAACCTCATCCCAGAATGCGATGCCCACTGGGACGGATTTCTTCGGACGGTAGTTGAGCCTCAGCAGCTGCCTGAACCGATACGCCGTTCCGCTCCCGGCATTCGAGAAGCGCTGCTCGAAGCGGCTTCTGGATTGGAACCAGAGCCCGAGCTTGCTTCGGTAGTCGAAAATCAGCTGCTCCCACACGCGATGCTCGTCGGTGCGTTGTCCGGTCGCGTCAAACCACACAGGGACCCAGGCATACCCCGCCCAAAGAGAAACCCACGGAGTGAATGCGTATCCGATGCCGGGACGAAGGATGTGGACCGTCCCTCTGTCGCCGCGACGCGCATGAACGTCGAGCCAAAACGCTGGGCTTGGCTGGTCCGCAAAAACCTGCCCGGTGGCGAACAGCGCCGCCCATATCGCGAAGTCCTGGTCGGTCTGCGCATCGGCGTCACGAGCGGACGCAAGCGAGATGGTGGCGACACAGAGAAACACGAGTAGTCGACGAGTCATGCTATTTTCACGCTCCGCCGAGTTGCCCACGCCGCAAGAGCACGCGCATCGTACCTTCTTGGCAGTGTTGAGGCTACCGCTTGCCTCGTGCTAGCGTGGCCGAGCTGATGAGACGTTTCTTCGCGCGCCTGCTGATCGGGCTCCTGTCTTTCGTCGCCCTGCTGGCGATCGTGCTCCACGTTCGGTACGGAGGCGGGGAGCCGTATCCCGACCTCAGCGGCACGCCTACCTTCGACGAGAGCATGCTCGAAGTCGTAGTGACGAGTCCTGAGCCGATCGGCAATCTTGCGGTGTCCGCCGATGGGCGGGTGTTCTACACGATTCACCCGGAGAGCCGGCCCAGCGGCGCCAAGTTGCTCGAGTGGGTCGACGGGGCGCCGAAAGCCTTTCCGAGCGAAGCTGCACAGACGCGCTTTGAAACGCCGCTCGGAATCGTCGTCGATCGGCAGAATCGGCTGTGGACGATCGATCACGGCAACCACGGAACCGGGTCGGTGCGGCTCTTGGCGTTCGATCTAGAGACAGGCGCCGTCGTGCATGAGCACGTGTTCGATTCGTCGGTGGCACAGCTGGGGTCGTTTCTGCAGGACTTGCAGGTCGATTCGACGGGGAGGCACGTCTTCCTCGCCGATGTGAGCTTCTGGCGACAGAACCCCGGGCTGATCGTGTACGACGTCGAGCTCGCCAAGGCGCGCCGTGTCTTGAACAGTGACCCGTCGGTGTCCGCCCAGAACTGGCTGATTCGCAATCCGACCAAAGACATGAAGTTTTTCGGCGGGGTCGTGGTGCTCAAGCCCGGCGTCGACGGGATCGCCATCGACCGTGACGACGACTGGGTCTACTACGGGGCGATGGCGCACGACACGATGTATCGAGTCAAGGTCGCGGATCTTCTCGACGATTCGCTGAGCGCCGGGGCACTTGCTGCGCGGGTTCAAGCCGTTGGTCCGAAGCCGCTCAACGACGGGCTCAGCACGGACGAGCATGGGAACCTCTTGATCACGGACGTCGAGCATGGAGCGGTCATTCGCATGGCGCCTGACGGCGACTTGACGACGCTGATACGGAGCGACCGGATTCGTTGGGCGGACGCGTTGAGCTACGGCCCCGAGGGCTGGCTCTACGTCGCCGACAGCGCGATCCCCGATCAGATGCTGCAATCGAAGGCCCATATCGAGGCCCATGCGCCGTACCATATTTTCCGCTTCAAGCCGGACATCGACGGTATTCCGGGACAGTAGCTATGCCGGTGGACGACGCACCTTGAGGGTGCCCACACGCCATCCGTCGACGCCGCTCGCATACCACTTCGACGTTCGGCGGTCCGATGGGCCTCCGCACAGGGCGGAGTGCAGGACGGATTCGCTCATGTCAGCGACGAGGCGAACGGACGGTGCGAACGACGTGAGCCGCCCGCCGGAACGGTAGATCTGCCCCTGGTGTGGGGTCGCGCGACCGCCACGGAGCGGGATCGGGCCGCGGTCGAAGCCGAGGAAGCGAGGCAGTTTGCCTCCGAAGAACATGTTGGTGAGCGTGATGTGGTTTCGCTTACCCCAGGGCTCAGGCACCTGCTGGGCGACCTTCGCGAGCGAAGCGCTCCAGACATCTTCCCGCGTGCGCTCGCCGAGCCAAGGTGACGCTTCGGCGACGAGGATACGGTCAAAGTTCTGGTAGAAGTCGATGAACGTGCCCGTGGCGTCGCGCAGGTGCTCGATGACGGGGGCGCCGCATGCTGCTCCAAACATCTCTATGAGCAGCTGCGCGTAGAAGATCTCGAACGCCGTCGCCCCGGTGGACTGCAGCTCATAACGGCAATCCCAAGCGCGGAGTGCATCTGCGATGGGGCCCGTTCCTAGGAGTGGCGTGAGGACCTCGAGAAACTCGGCGGCCTGCAGCGAGTACGTGTCCAAGTGGATTGCGCGGAAAGAGTCCACATCGTGGTCGTCGCGCTCCGCCAACAGTTGCGCGATGCGTCGCGCGCGGTAGTCGCCCATCGGCGCGTTGATGGGATTCGCCTGGCCGAGGTGGTTGAGATCTTGGTTGGCCGTCACGATCATGGCTTGTGCAGGGTTGTGCACGCGCGGCAGCTCTTCGGGGCTGACAAAGCCTTGCCAGTCGAACCGTTCGTCCCAGCCGGGCCGGGGCGCGAAGCCCGACCAGTCGTCGGCCCGTCGCGGCATCAAGCCGGACATCTGGTAGCCGATGTCACCTGCGCTGTCGGCGAAGACCCAGTTGAACGACGATTCGACGTTCGCGAACGCGGCCATCCCCTCGGCTGCCGTCCGCGCCGTCCACATCGCGTGCAGCACGTTGATCGACTGCGATCCTCCGTCCGCGCCGGACCAGCGTGTAGCGAGCGAATATCCCTCGTCCGTCGCGCTGCCATCGAGCACGCCATGCTGGTTCTCCCAGAATGTCTCGGTGATCGGCTCACCCTTTTTCCGCTTGATCGTCTCGACGCGCCGGTCGAAGTCGACCCAAGCTTCCCCGCGACGAAACTGCCCAGCCCGGCAGTCTTCGACCCAGGAATCGATGGCGTCCATGAACGTGTACGTCGCACCCCATGACAGGTGTTCGTTGCGCCCCACGAGCGGCGCAGGCAAGCCAGGCATCGTCATGAGAATCGCGTGACCATCGGGCCAGCGGAAGCTCTGCTCGACCCAAACGTTCGGCAGCCGGTTCGTCTCGAGATGCGGGTCGTTTGAAAGCATCGCCGCACCAGACGCCGTCAACGAACCCGACACACACCAGTTGTTCGACGCCATCAGCCGTGGCGCCGCGAGCGCCCACTTCACGGCCTCGGGCACCATGCGCTCAGCCAGCTTGACCTGCTCCACCATCGCCCGGTCGAGCCCATCTGTGCAGCCGGGAAACAGCTCCTCGAGGTGCGCATTGCTGACGCCTGCCTGAACCATCTCGACAAACAGCCGCTCCAGCTCCCCTTGCGACTGGGCCAAGGTAAGAAAGCCGCTCATCCGCGCCAGCAGCAAACTGTCGCCAATCGTCCAGGCGTCGGGTCGAAACCTCACGAGCTTGAGCTCCCAGGGCACCGACTCCGCAAAGCGCGCGTTCACGCCATTGCAGTACGCTTCGCAAGCGGCACGCCCCTCAGCGCTGAGCTTCTTCGCCTCCGCCGCAACCCCGCCGCTCCAATTCATGCGCCGGAAGAATCGGTCGACCTCCACCATCTCGTCGCTGCCGTCGAGCAGCTCCGCCGCCCGCCCCTGGCCGAGGATCCGCATGATCAACATTTGCATGCCGCGATCCATGGCGTGGCAATAGCCCATGCCCCAGTAGAGGCCGGTGATGTCGTCGGCGACGATCTGCGGAATGCCGTGCTCGTCGCGAGTCCATTTATGCTTCATCGTCTTTTGCAATGGTGTAAGAGATTCACTTGGCCTTGTACCACAGCATGGAGCGCTAGCGTGGTAGCCTGCCTATCTGCCAAGCATGCCCCGAGCCATCGATCTCAGCGGCCCGCCGATGGAGCGCGAAGTCCGACGGCCGATGAGCACGGCTGAGATGCTCGCCAGAGCGTTACCGCGCACCGCCCGCAGGAGCCAGGGGCGCATCGTGGAATCGTTCGTCCCTGGACCCATGCGAGTGCGGCAGGCCGGGCTGCACCTCGAGCGCTCACGGATCGAAGCCTATCGCAGCGTGTGCGATTATGAGGCGCAGGCGCGTAGCGTGCCTCTGGCGTATCCCGAGCTGCACTTCACACCACTCATGGCGGAGGCCATCGTGTCGCCACGTTTTCCGTTGAGCCCGCTCGGGCTGATCCATATCGGTCAATCCATCGAGCAACGGCAAGCGCTACGGCCTGGCGACGTGGTGGACGCGACCACGGAGCTCTCCGCGCTGCGCGAGACGGACCGCGGCTACGAAGTCGACTTCTCGATGAGCCTCGAACGACGTGGCACGAAGGTGTGGAGCGGCGTTGCCACGATGTTGTCTCGCTCCGCGCAGGCCCGGTCCAATCGCGGCAAGGAGCATCGTCGCAATCCCAGCGCGGGCACGCCGAAGCGGAGCACTCAGCCGCTCGAGCTCACGGTTCCGGGCAACACTGGGCTGTCCTACGCCTGTGTCTCGGGTGATTGGAATCCTCATCATCTCTGGTGGTTCACCGCGCGGCCCCTCGGCTATCGCCGCCCCATTGCGCATGGCATGTGGACCTTGGCCCGTGCTCTGGCCGTTGCGCTCCACGGAGTTCCCGACGAAACACCGCTCCGTAGCTCGGCTTTTTTCAAGCGCCCTCTCCTGATGCCCGGGCGGATCGAGCTCGACGCGCCGCGCCTGCAGCCGGAAACCCCCCTCGTCCAGTTTGCGATCCGTGACGCCGATTCGGGCGCGCCGCACTTGCTGGGCGAGGTGGGCTATGCGGACTGCTTGTCTTAGAAGTTGATGCCTGCGTAGCCACCGGTCGACAGGTAGCTGTTGTTGGTGTTGGACTGGTCGAACGCATAGGTGTAGCGAAAATCGATGCCCAGGCTGATCGCGTCGACCAACACGAAGTCGAGTCCTCCCGCGAAATGAAGGCCGATGTCCAAATAGGTCGTGTCGTTCGACGGAGGCGAGTTCACGAGAAACGCTACGCCGATCGGGACGACGAACGGGCGAATCGCTTTCCACCCGTCGTATCGAAGCATGGGTGCAATGGTTACGTTGAGCTCGGTCACGTGGACATCGCTCGTGGTCACCCCCGCTCCCCCTCCTCCTACAATATCATCAACGATCACGCTGGTCGCTTGAACCACATTCTTCTTGGAGAAGCGTGAGTACTCGACGAAGATCTCTCCGAGCAAGACCAAGCCCTTCATGTCTGCGGGATCGGTGAGCGCCAGGTTGAGTCCTGCTGCGATCGAGAATCCACCCTTGTCGTCATTGGCAGCGCCCGCTCCCACTCCTGCGAGGGTATCGGTGAACACTTCCGTGCCGCGATCGTTGGTCAGCAGTGAGTACGCGCCTCGAAAAAACACCTGGTTTCTCTTCGGGGTGGTCCACTTGTCTGCGTCCGCCGCCGCTTCCGCTGCTTCTGCTGCAGCTTGTGCGGCCAGCTTGGCTTCTACGGCGGCTTCCACCTCACGTGCGAGCTCGCTTTGTTCCACCTCACGTGCGAGCTCGCTTTGTTCCACCTCGCGCTCGGGCTCGGTCATCTCCTCGACTTGAGCCGCGACGGGCAACGCAAACGACGCAACGGCTAAGAAACCCACAATCCGCCTGTAACCATATAACTTCATGGCAGTCTCCCTTCATTCTCCGAATTGCAGCTAAGCAACGCTCGTACCAACCTCGGGACGAGCTGAACACACTTAACCGAATTGGCGATTTGTATGCAGCGCACCATCGACGACACGCGCAATAAATTCTTCTCGGTTGAAATCGACGCTAAATTTGCGCCTCATCGTTAGCGGTATTGTCCGCATAGTCGTCAACAGGGCCGAGCGAGGCCCTTGGCGGCATGCTGCGACCCGCGTACTGTCTCTCTCTTCCGAAAGTGTGACTGATGAGCGTGCGTCCCTTGTTCACGGTGGTTCTTGTCGCCCTTACATCGCTCGGCTTCGCTGAGGGCGTGGGTGCGGAGCTTCCTGACTACACCCTTTTTGAAGCCGGCCAGGTGCGGCCACTGGCGATCTCGCCCGATAGAACGCGTCTCTTTGCAGTCAATACCCCGAACGGCCATCTCGAGATCTACGACATCGGCGTCGACGGCCTCGCCTTGTCGGAGTCGGTGCCGGTTGGTTTGGAACCGGTGGCGCTCGCCGCCCGCAACGATGGCGAAGTGTGGGTGGTCAATCACCTCTCGGACAGTATTTCAATCGTCGACGTTGCGGCAGACCCACCGCAAGTCGTGCGCACCTTGCTCGTCGGCGATGAGCCGCGTGACATCGTGTTCGCTGGGCCGGCAAGAAACCGAGCCTTCATCACGACCGCGCACCGAGGACAGAACAGCCCCTTCCCTCAGGGCGACTACAACGTCGAGGGAACGGGTCGTGCTGACGTTTGGGTCTTCGATGCCACGACGCTCGGAACATCGCTTGGGGGCGACCCGCTCACGATTGTGACGCTCTTCGGAGATCGCCCGCGCGCCTTGGCCGCAACGCCCGACGGCTCCACCGTGTACGCTGCGGTGTTTCGATCTGGGAACCGCACGATGAGCGTTCCTGAGCCCCTTGTGTGCGACACTGACAACACCGACGATCCGTGCACCGTCGAGGGCGTGGAATACCCCGGGGGCCTACCTTTCCCGAAGACCAACTTCGACGAGACCCCGAGCCGCGAAGCAGGGCTCATCGTCGGCTGGAACACGTCAACGGGGCTTTGGGAAGACGAGCTCGGTCGAGATTGGAGCAATGCCGTTCGCTTTTCGCTGCCGGATTTCGATGTTTTCGCCATCAACGCCAATGCTAGCGAGCCGGTCGAGACTGTCGCCATTTCAGGCGTGGGCTCCGTCTCTTTCAACATGATCGTCAATCCCAACAACGACAATCTCTACGTCACGAACACCGAAGCGATCAGCCGCGTTCGGTTCGAAGGCCTTGGCGACTGGGTCTCCGACCTCGGCCCAAAGGAGTCCGACGACCCACCTACGGTGCGCGGCCACCTTCATGAAGCACGCGTGACGGTGATCGACAGCGCGCTCAGTGTGCGCCATCGGCACTTGAACAAACACATCGACTATGCCGCCCGGCCGCAGCCCGCAGGCACCAAGGACGCCAGCCTGTCGATGCCGCTCGAAATGGCGATCACCAGCGACGGAAGCACCTTGTACATCGCCGGTTTCGGGTCGAGCGCGATCGGGGTCTATGACACGGCCGCACTCGAGAACGACAGCTTCACGCCCGATGCCGCCAACATGATCTCCCTGACGAGTGGTGGTCCGAGTGGACTGGTGCTCGACGAGGCACGCGAGCGTCTGTACGTCATGACGCGCTTCGAGAACTCGATCGTCGTCGTCGACACCGCGACACGCGGCGCCGTGCAAACGATCGCCATGGAGAACCCCGAGCCAGCGTCCGTCGTCGAAGGGCGCCCGTTCCTCTATGACGCCAAGCTCACCGGCAGCAACGGCGAGGCCTCGTGCGGGAGCTGTCATGTGTTTGGTGACATGGATGACCTCGCTTGGGACCTCGGCGACCCGGACGTGCTCCCAGCGGACAATCCCAACCCGTGCCCACCGGGCGTGATTGGTGTCTGCGACCTGCAGCCCCTCGATCCGCTCAAGGGCCCCATGACCACCCAAAGCCTCCGTGGCCTCGAGTTCTCGGGCCCCATGCACTGGCGAGGGGATCGTACGGGACCCGAGTGCACCACGACTCCCGGGGACCGGGCATGCGCAAATCGAGGCTTTAACGAATTCAACGTTGCCTTCCCGGGTCTCGTCGGGCGCGACGAAGGCAAGCTGACCGAGGCCAACATGCAAGCCTTCACCGATTTCGCGCTCCAGATCAGCTACCCACCGAATCCGATTCGGAGGCTCGACAACTCGCTCCGCCCCCAGGAGCAAGCGGGTTTCGACCTTTACGACGGCCGGATCACCGACACCGTCGCCAATTGCAACGGCTGCCACCAACTGGACCGAGAGCTTGGTTTCTTTGGGACTGGCGGCGGCTCCACGTTCGAGGGCGAAGCCATGGAATTCAAGGTTCCGCACCTGCGCAATGCATATCAAAAAGTCGGCATGTTCGGGATGGCTCCCTCTCCTTTCTTCATGGCGAGCACGCCGTTCACCGGCGATCAAGTTCGGGGCTCGGGCTTCCTCCACGACGGAAGCGTTCCCACCGTCTCCGCCTTCCTCAGCGCAAACGTGTTCAACGACGTATCTGAGACGGACCAAGACAACCTCGAAGCCTTCGTCATGGCCTTCGAAACCGACCTCGCTCCCATCGTCGGCCAGCAGGTGACCCTGACCGACCAGAGTGGGTCCGATGCTCAGGCTCGCGCCGACCTTCTGATCGAGCGCGCGGGCACGCCGTTCGTCATTCCCAATGAGGGTACCGCGACCGAATGTGATCTCGTGGTGACGGGTGTCGTCGACGGTGTGCGGCAGAGTTGGCTGCGCCGAAGCGATGGCTCGTTTGAAAGCAAACTAGGTGTCATGTCGGAAGCCGAGTTGCTTGCCTTGGCCGAGGTCCCCGGTCAGCCGCTGACTTTCACCTGCGCGCCGCCAGGCTCGGGTCCGCGTATGGCCAGTGTGGATCCAGAGGTCGGCTCGGGTGGCGCTGGTGGCGTTGGTGGCGCCGGTGGTGCGGGCGGAGACGGCGGAACCAGCACCGGCGACGGCGGTGGTGGTTGCGGTTGCGTCGTGGGCGCATCCCCGTGGGAACGCCCATCGGGTGCTGCGATGGTGGCGGCGATGCTGCTCGGCCTGGCCATCGTGCGTCGTCGCCGGGGCTGAACGACCAGATAACCCTACTAGGCGGCCGGGACCGGTAAATTCGCGAGTCCTGCGACCGGC
>CAXMRM010000139.1:0-3450 GCA_964196015.1 uncultured Myxococcota bacterium | reverse complement strand
CTTGACAGTGCGCCGATGAACGTATCGGCGGGTGAATGAGGTTCGTTCTGACATGGGGGTTTCTCCCTTGGGGGTCTTGGAGTTCTCGAGAGGGGTTCAGCTACGGGGCCAGCATTGGGCCCACTGAAACAAGATGCAATCTATGTCTCATGCTTCAGTTCATGAGGCAAGACACAAAATATGTTTTATGTGGTATCACTGGTCTTAATCAATGAAATTCAGTACTTAGAAACCAACCATCGGGAGCCATCATGGGCCTACAAGCCAACATCCGTCTGTTCGGACGACTCCTCGCGGACGCCAATCAGCTGACGATCGACGCTGTCGCCGAGCCGTTTGGGCGCGCGCTGCCGCTCACTCCGGATTCGGTTGCCAAGCCTCAGATGCTCAATCGCTTGCTGGAGGAGCACGGCATCGGCGCCGCCCGAGGTGCTGAAGTTTCGGCCGTCGAGCTCCTCGACATCAAGTCGATCAGCAGCAACTGCAACAACTCGGTCGTGCGCGTCGAGCCAAGCGGAGCGCAGTCGAGCCTGCCGCCCACTCTGTTCGTCAAGCTTCCATCGACCCAGCTTTGGACGCGCCTCTTCTGTAATCTCCTCGGCATTTGGAGCAACGAGTGTCACTTCTATCGGCATGCCGCGTCGCGTGTGCCGATCCGCGTGCCTCGACCCTATGTGGTCGCGGATCAGGGCTCGCGCTTCGTATTGCTGCTCGAAGATCTCAACGCCGACGGTGACCTGCAGCTATTCACCAATCGCGATATGATCGCCGGCGCCAGCGTCGAACGCGCGAAGAGATGCTTGAGCGCATTCGCGGCGTTACACGCTTCGTTCCATGGGCTGAGCGTGGAAGAACGCGCAGCCATCCTTCCGCCGGAGCTCCACCCGTTCAACTCGCCCAATGCCCGGGTCCTCAGCCCTGTGCTCAGCCGCGCGGCGATCGGTCCCTGTCATCGAAAAGCGGCCGACCTCTTCCCGAACGACATGGTCGAGCTCTACCAGCACGCCATGTCCAACTATGACGCCCTGCTGGCGTACTGGTACCGTGAACCACTCACCCTGATCCATGGCGACAGCCACCTCGGGAATTTCTTCGTGACCGGCGATCGCATGGGCATGCTCGATTGGCAGGCGGTGCAATGGGCCAAGGGCATCCGCGACGTGCAGTACCTCCTGATCAACCCCTTGCGCGAAGACGCGCTCGCCGCACACGAGCGAGAGCTCATCGAGCACTACGTCACTGAGCTCGACAGCCACGGCGTGACCCTTCCCTACGAAGAGGCCTGGGCGCAGTACCGGGCGTACTCGTTTCAGACGCTAATGACGTCCGTCGTCTCGCTCGGAACCGCCTCGATGACCGACATGGACGAGGTCCTCCAGACGATCCTCTCCCGCTCTGTTTCGGCAGTGCGGAGGGTGCGCTTCGCCGACTGGCTCGACGCGCTCAGCTGACCTCGAGCGTTACTGCGTCACGTCCCGCATCATTACGACACCTTCGACGGCGCCGAGATAGAACGTGCCGTCCGGGTGCGCATGGACCTGGCCGGTGATGGGATCGAACGGCCTTTGGTTGCCGATGTACGTACGGAAGATATCCTCGCCGGTCTCCCAGCTGGTTGCCGTGAGATAGAAGAGGCTCTGGGACCGATCTTCCACGTCCGGATCTGCGCCATAGCCCCAGATGATGCCGCTCTCCGTGGCCAGTTGGGCGCTGTTGCCGATCGACGTGTCGTTCTTCCAGACGTTCTCGCAGCCGGTTGCGTTGCCATCGGCGTCACGCACAACGTGCCAGCGCTCGATGCCAGGCTGGATCGTGTTCGCAGGTTCGAACGGCCCACCGAAGCCGCCATTGTTCACGACGATGATGTCGTCGTTGTAGCCGACGACGGTGTTCTCGGTCGCGCTCTCGCCTTCGCGAAAGAGGGGAACCTTGCAGACAGGTGGATTACCCATTGCCTTGTCCAGCACCAGCAGGTTGATCTGACCGTCGGCGTTGTCGCAGATCGAGATGAGGTCGTCCTCCGTTCCGAGGAGAGTTGGGCTGGTGCCCGAACCCGGGAGAATCCCGCCGATGGCGCTTCCTGGATCGTACGGCGCTTCCCAGTCGGTTTGAATCTTGCCATCGCCATCGACCGAAAGACGGAAGACCGACTCGTAAGTGACGAAGTAGATCGCGTCCTCGTCGACCACCATCGAGTTCTGAAGCCCTTGCTCGAGGTCCGTCATTTCGATGTGGTCGGCTTCCGGATCGAAGTAACCGATGCGGCCATCGGTTACCATGAACCAGATCCGGCCGTCCCAGTCGACTACCGTGTCCTGAAGCATCGGGTCCGTCGTCGCCACGGCAGGGGCAAGGCCAGGGATAGCCTTGGTGTAGTCCTGTACGAACTGCGGCGCGCCGTCGATCACCTCGATGTGATACTGCTCTAGCTGGTTCGTGGCGGGCCCGAGGATGAAGTTCTCATCCTTGTCCATGCTGAAGTAGGCGCCGCCCGCCGAGCTCGGGAAAAACGGTCGCTGCCCCAGGTCGCGTTCGGCAACGATGTTGAGGTTCTCGTTGTCGAACATGATGAGCATGACGTGCAGCTCGCTCTCGTCGTTGATTACGAAACAGCTGCCCACCACGTAGCCATCCTCCAGGATCGTCATCATCGCGCAGACGCCCGCCGGGCTTCCCAGGAAGCTCGTCGTGATCTCGAGCTCCGGGCCCACGGGGCCGCTGCGATTGTAGACGGCGGAGTTGTAGTGATCGTTGTGAATGCGCGAGTCGCCCGTGTTGTTGAGGAAGGGATGCGGCGTGAGCTCGAGCGGGGGAACCGGCGCAGCCACGACCGCTTCACCCACCCACGGCTCGATCCCGAGCTCCTCTGGCGTGCTCCGAGGAATCGGCGTCGCCTCACGAATCGGCTCAAATCGCCCCTCCGTCGGCGCGGTACTGCTGTCAGCACAGCCAAGCGCAGTGAGCGCCACCAGCGCTGAGAAGACAGAAACAAACCTGAGAGCTCCACGATGGGAGAAAGAGAAACAGTGCATGGTCGGGCTCCTTATCCGCGCAACGGCTGATGATCAAACCGCCACCCCATTTGGCACATGCACCAAAGTATGTCAACTGTGTCATTCGAAGAAAAACGGGACAGTCGCCCTTTTCTAAGGGTTAATGGTCGGGGAGGCAGGCGTGAAGCGCTGGGAAATACGTGGTCTGACGTCGAAGCGTGTTCGGGCCTTCGACCCCGACGAGGTGACCGCCCGAGGCGCTCCCGAAGCCGACCCTCGTTCTGTTGGGCTGGGGCCTGACGACGTCGAGTCGATCTGGTCTGCGGTTGTCGACTTCTACAAGACCGGGTTCCATCCGGCGCTCGGCCTGTGCATCCGTAGGCGAGGAGAGGTGATCCTCGATCGCACGATCGGCCATGCGCGGGGGAACTCACCGGACGACCCAGAGGGCACACCG
>CAXMRM010000138.1:0-11761 GCA_964196015.1 uncultured Myxococcota bacterium | reverse complement strand
GTGGGCGGCGAGAACAATGGCTGGCATTTGATCACGACCCAGCTCAACCATGAGCGCGTCGCACTGTGTTCCGTCGGGCCACTCGAAAAGATCTGCACCGAGACGATCGAATGGGCCAAGAAGACGCCAAACGGTGACGGCGGTATGATCATCGACCTGCCATGGGTGAAGACGAACCTGGCGCGGGTTTACGCAAAGCTCGAAGTTCTCAAGCTGCTCAACTGGCAGCAAGCCTGGGGCATTGCCAAAGACACCCTTTCGCCCGCTGACGCCTCCGCGATCAAGGTCTTCGGCTCCGAGTTTTACGTCGAGGGGTCGAGACTGCTCATGGAGGTTCATGGAGCGGCAGGGGTGCTTCACCACAGCTCCGAGGGAGTGCTCCTTCGGGGGCGGCTCGAGAAGTACTACCGCATGTCGTTGGTGCTGACGTTCGGCGGTGGCACCAACGAGATTCAACGAGACATCATTTGCCAGGCGGGGCTCCGCATGCCTCGGCTCGGACGACGCTGACGAGGCCCGACATGGATTTTTCATTTACCGAAGACCAGAACAGCATCGGCGACCTCGTCAAGCAGGTGCTCACCGACATCGTGACCGACGACTCGCTCAAGGCGCTCGCCAAAGAGGGCACCTGGTTCCACGAACGAGCATGGAAGCAGCTCGCCGAATCGGAGATGCTCGGCCTTGCGATTCCCGAAGAGTACGGCGGCGCCGGCATGGGGCTGATCGAACTTTGCATCCTGCTGCAACAGGTTGGACGCACGGTCGCGCCGATTCCTGCGATTGAGACTCTCGTATCGGCGGCGCTTCCGCTGGCGGAGTTTGGGACCCCGGAGCACAAGGATCTCTTCCTTAGCGGCATTGCCCAGGGCCGCACCATCATCACACCTGCGCTCGTCGATTCGGGGAGCCGTAATCCGCTCAACCCGTCCTCGGTTGCGAAGCCGGACGGTGACGGTTGGCGTGTCACGGGGCGCTTCAGCAACGTGGCTTACGCGGACCTCGCCGATCGAATTGTCGTTCCGGCTCGCAGCGAGGGCGGCTCGGTGGTCGTCCTGCTGCTCGATCCCAACGCCGAGGGCGTTGATCTTGCTGAGCAGCGCGGCACCAATGGTCAGCCACTCTGGCTCCTCGAGCTCACCGACGTCCCGGTCGCCGCCGGTGATGCACTCGGAGGCGCGGAGAAGGGCGAACAGGTTCTTCGCTATCTGGTCGATCGTACGCGCTTGGGCATCTGCGCCGTCGAGTATGGCATCGCCGAGCAGGCACTCTTCATGACCGCGAACTATTCGGGCGAACGAAAGCAATTCCGCGTCCCGATCGCCACGTTCCAGGGCGTGACCCAGCGGGTTGGCGACGCGTACATCGACGTGCAGGTCATGCGCTCATCGATGTGGCAGGCCTGCTGGCGCCTCGATCAAGGCCTCGACGCCGACAAGGAGCTCGCGGTTGCGAAATTCTTTGCTTCCGAAGCCGGCGCTCGCGTCGTCGCCGCCGCCCAGCACGTTCACGGCGGCATGGGATTCGACCGGGACTACCCTCTGTACCGCTACTTCATGACCTCGAAGCACCTCGAGTTCACCTTGGACGGCACGCAGGAGAGCCTCACTCGGCTCGGCGACCTCATCACGCGAAATTAGTCCCTGCCTGGTAGCCGCCGGTTGGTGAGACCTTTGGTACCAGGCAGGGGGATGAATGAAGGAGAGGTTGCACTCCTACATATGCCCTCCCAGGGGCTGTGTTACGGTCAGGCGGATGACGGGCACGACATTTTTCAAAGCTGAAGCGCTGACAACCGAATCAAAGACCAATTTCATTCGGGACGTGTGGAATCGACTGGAGCGCATTCCCGGAGGGAAGCTGCTGTACAGCCGGATGGTTGGGCGGCTGGCGCCTTACACCGGGTCGATCGGTGCGGTGGTTCGGGAGCTGGGCGATGGCTACTCGCGGGTTACTCTGGCCGACCGGCGGGCAGTGCGAAATCACCTGTCGTGTGTCCACGCGGTCGCGCTGGCTAATCTCGTTGAGCTGACCGGTAGTCTCGCGCTCGGCTACTCCCTTCCCGACGACGCGCGCTTCATTGTTGCAGGCATGGGCCTCGACTACATCAAGAAGGCGCGCGGAACCATCACCGGCGAGTGCCGCACGCCTCCGATCGCTTCCAGTGCCAAGCAGGAATATCAGATCAACGTGACGCTCCGGGATGAGAGCGGGGATGTGGTGGTGGAGGGGACGCTGCGGACGCTGGTTGGGCCGAAGCAGCGGCAGTAGCAGCGGCGCTGCCAGTGTCAGTGCCAGTGTCAGCGCCAGTGCCAGCGCCAGTGCCAGCGCCAGTGCCAGCGTCAGCGTCTCTCAGGCGTCCGCGCTTCGAATGAGCTCCTGCGCCGCAGCCCTTGCCTGGTCCGTGACCGTGACTCCGCCCAACATCCGCGCGATTTCCTCGAGCCGCTCCTTGCTCGACAGCAAGCGGATGTCGCTCTTCGTTCGTTTCCCGACGACCTCTTTGTGTACGCGGTAGTGCGCGTCGGCATACGCCGAGATCTGCGGCAAGTGCGTGATGCAGAGCACCTGGCTGTGTCGCGCGACTTCGTGGATTTTGCGGCCGATCACTTCGGCCACCGCGCCACCGACGCCCGCGTCCACTTCGTCGAAGACGTAAAGGCCTGCCGGTCCCAAGCCTGCGAGCACACGCTTGATCGCGAGCATCGCGCGCGATAGCTCGCCGCCGCTGGCGATCTTGTGGAGCGGTTTGGCGTCTTCGCCACGGTTGGGAGCGATCAGTAGTTCGGCGCGGTCGATTCCGGTCGGCGAAAGGCGTGCGCCCTCGACTTGAAGCTCGCGTGGGCCGCCTTCGAGGGCGGCCAGCTCCACGGTGACCTTGGCCTCTCCCATGCCGAGCGACGAAAGCTCCTTGCTGACCGCCTTGCTGAGCTTGGCCGCTGCGGTTTGTCGTTTGCCGCGCAGCGCGAGCGCGACGCGTGCGGCTTCTTCGAGTGCTTCGTCGTACTCGCGCTGCAAGCCGTCGAGTCGCTCCTCGTATCGCTCGAGCGCGTCGAGCTCTGCTGCCGCCTGGTCGCGATAGGCGAGGATTGCAGGGCTGTTCTCGCCATACTTCCTCTTGACTCGCGACAGTCGATCGAGCTGATCTTCGAGCGCGGCCAGACGGTTGGGCTCGAATGAAAGGTCTCGCACGTAGCTCCCAAGCTCCGATGCCGCGTCCTCGAGCTGCACGAGCGCCTCGCGGATCTGTGCCGCCATCGGCTGGAGGCTTGGATCAAAACCGGATGCTTGCTCCACAGACGAAGCAGTCCGCGAGAGAGCACCGCAGATCGAATCGTCGTCCGAGTAGAGATGAGCCTCGGCTTCTCCCGCCGCCGTGCCCAACTTTTCCGCGTGCCGAAGACGCTCGCGTTCGATCAAGAGCGCCTCCTCTTTTTCAAGCGCATCCCGTAGCGAGTCGATCTCGTTGACTTGAAAGCGAAGCAAGTCCTCGCGGTCCGCCCTGCCGCGCTCTTCGGTCACGACTTCCTCGAGCCGCGCCGCCGTCTCTACGAGTGCTGCATGAGCCTGCCCCACCTCCTCGACCAGTGACGCGTGGCTCGCGAACGCATCGAGATAGGTCAGATGATGCCGTGGGTCGGACAGCGAGTGGTATTCGTGCTGTGACGAGATGTCCGCGAGGCCCTTGGTCACTTCCTTCAGCTGGGCGAGCGTGACGAGCCGCCCGTTGACGTAGGCCCGTGTTCGGCCGGTGGCGCTCACGACCCTGCGGATCAAAAGCTCTCCATCGGTTTCGATGCCCTGGTCACGGAGGGCGTTCAGCGCTTCGGGCTGATCGGTAAGGTCGAACAAGGCCTCCACCTCGGCCGCTTCGGCGTCTGTGCGAACTACCTCGGGCCGTCCTCGGGCCCCCAGCACCAGCTGAAGCGCGTCGACCAGGATCGATTTTCCTGCGCCGGTCTCACCCGTGACGATGTTGAGCCCTGCGTCGAACTCGACTTCGAGCGCTTCGATGATGGCGAAGCTCCGAACGCGCAGGCACGTCAGCACGGCGGATCCTCTAGCACAGGCGTTGCGTAGGCGCTGCACAAGCGCTAGCAATCGTGGCGAATGAGCTCTTCATCGGAAATTCGCGAATCGTTCCTGCGGTTCTTCGCGGAGCGCGAGCACGAACGGATTGCCTCCGGGCCGCTCGTCCCGCCCAACGACCCGACCCTCATGTTCGCCAACGCGGGCATGGTGCAGTTCAAGGACGTCTTCACCGGCAAGGAAGACCGGCCGTACTCGCGGGCAACCACTTCGCAGAAGTGCATCCGTATCAGCGGGAAGCACAACGACCTCGAGAACGTCGGCGTCACCGCCCGGCACCACACCTTCTTCGAGATGCTCGGGAACTTCTCGTTTGGGAACTACTTCAAGCAAGACGCGATCAAGTTCGCCTGGGACTACTTCATCGACACCCTCGCGCTGGACCCGGAGCGTCTTGTCGTCACCGTATTCGGAGGCGAGGAAGGGCTTGCGCCGGCCGACGATGAAGCGGCGGCGATTTGGAAGGACGTCACCGGCTTTCTGAACGAGCGCAGCATCCGCTGCGGCGCCAAAGACAACTTCTGGCAGATGGGCGAGACGGGCCCCTGCGGACCGTGTTCCGAGATTCATTACTGCCTCGGACTCGACGACATCGACCCAGGAACCTTCGGCGAAGAGCCAGCCGCCGACGGCCGGGGTTGGTTCGAGCTCTGGAATCTCGTGTTCATGCAGTTCGAGCGGCACGCGGGTGGCAAGATGGAGGCACTGCCGGCCCCGTCGATCGACACCGGCGCGGGCCTCGAGCGGATCGCTGTCGTCAAACAAGGCGTCTTGAGCAACTATGACACCGACCTGTTGCGGCCGATCGTCGACTTGGCCGCCGAGATTTCGGGGAAGCACTATCGCTCGGGCCAGTCAGAGGACGACGTCAGCATGCGGGTCATCGCGGACCACGCCCGGACCACGGCGTTCTTGATCTCCGAGGGCGTGTTCCCAGACAAAGACGGGCGCGCGTACGTCTTGCGCCGGGTGATGCGGCGGGCGATTCGCCACGGGCACCGCCTCGGCATCGGAGAGCCATTCCTTCATCAGTGCGCGCTCCGGGCGGTCGACACCATGGGCGACGTCTACCCCCAACTCACCGAGCGCCGCGCCCTGATCGAGGAGATCACGCACCAAGAGGAGGAGCGATTTAGGCGCACCATGGACCGTGGCCTTCAGCTCATCGCCGACAACGACGAATGGGTCGAGCAAAGCGGCAACCGCTGGTTGCCCGGTGAGGTCGCGTTTCGCCTCTACGACACGTACGGGTTTCCGATCGGTCTCCAAGAAGTCATCGGCCAGGAGCAAGGCTTCGAGGTCGATCAGGAGGGGTTCAAGGCAGAGCTCGAGGAGGCCCGTCGGCGTAGCCAGGGTTCGAAGGTCGGCAGCAGCGCCGTTGCCGACGTGTACCCAGCGCTCGCGCAGCAGATCGGACTAGTCGAGTTTCTTGGGTACGACGGCGAGGTCGCCCGAAGCGAAGTCCTTGCGCTGGTTTCGGACGGCGGCGCGGTCGATGAGCTCGGACCTGGCGCGGCCGGCGAGATCATCACGCGCGCCACGCCATTTTATCCAGAGCAGGGTGGCCAGGTGGGAGACCGGGGCGTCATCGAGGTCAACGGCTCGCGCTTCGAAGTACAAGACACGCACAAGCCAGTCGAAGGCTTGATCGCGCACCGCGGCCACGTCGTGTCGGGCTCGTTCAAGCCCGGCGCGGAGGCCGATCTCCGCGTCGACCATGAGCTTCGCAGCGCGACTCGCCGCAACCACAGCGCAACGCATCTCCTGCACTGGGCCCTGCGTCAAATCGTTGGGGAAACCGCGGCGCAAAAGGGCTCGCTCGTCGGCCCGGACCGCCTCCGCTTCGACTACAGTGGCACCCGTCCACTCGGAGCGGCCGAGATCGAGCAGATCGAAAACCTGGTCAACGCTCGGGTGCTCGAGAACACCGACATTACCACCGAGGCCCTGCCGATGGACGAGGCCAAGGAACGTGGCGCGATCGGCATCTTCGAGGAGAAATACGGGGACGTGGTCCGCATGCTCACGATCGGCCCCTCACTGGAGCTCTGCGGCGGTACCCACGCGTACCGCACCGGCGACATCGGGCTCTTCAAGGTCCTATCCGAGACCGGCCTTGCCGCTGGCGTCCGCCGGATCGAGGCGACGACCGGGCTCAACGCACTCGGCCACCTGCGTCGAGTGGAATCCGAGCTCGCCGGAGCGGCGTCGTTGCTCAAGGCGCCTGCCTTGCAGCTCCGCGACCGGGTCGAGCATCTGATCGAGCAGCAAAAGGAATCCCGGCGCGAGATCGAACGGCTCAAGCGCTCGCTGATGTCCGGTGACAGCGCCGACCTCTCCGCTGACGCGCGCGAAGTCGATGGGGCTCGGGTGCTAGGAGCCACGGTCGAGCTCGGCGACGCGGGCGCGCTTCGCGAAATGGCCGACCAGTTGCGAGACAAGCTTGCGCCTGCAGTCGTCCTGCTCGGCTCTGTCAGCAAGGACGGCAAGAAGGCTTTGCTCGTCTGCAGCGTATCGAAGGCACTCACCGATCGGTTCCGAGCGGGCGACATCGTCAAAGCGGCTGCCTCGGTCGTCGGCGGCAAAGGCGGCGGGCGTCCTGACTTCGCCCAGGCCGGAGGGCCGGACCCGAGCAAGCTCGCCGAGGCGGTGACCAAGGTGTACGAGTTCGTGGGAGCGACGTAGATGTCTGCCAAGGCCCAGGTCATCGGCGCCGCACTCAACGCCTATTTGAATTCGCGCCCAGCGAAGTACGCGCTGCACACCGTCGGCCGGTTGCTCCGAGGCGGGCGCAGGCGTGTACGCCTCTACTACCGCGCGGACGATCCGTACAGCCACTTGTTGGCGCAGGTCGCGCCGCGCTTGGCGAGCACGTATCGACTCGAAGTCGAGATCGTCCCGGTCGCACAGCCGAGCATTGCGGCCAATCCCGCGCCAGACATGCTGCTCCGTCACGCGATCGGCGACGCTGCGCTCTTGGCCGAGAGCTATGGGCTTAGTTTTCCGCGCGATGCCGAGCCCCCGTCCGAAGACCGCGCCCGGCGCGCCCATGCGGTGCTTCTCGAACGCCGCCCTGCCGAGGAACAGCTGCAGGTCGCTGTGGAGCTGGGGGAGGCGGTCTGGCGCGGCGACGGCGAAGCGCTCGCCGCGGTCGTCGAGCGGTACGGGAGCGTGTCGGGCGAGGCGGTCCGGCCCGCGCTCGAAGCCAACTACGCCGCCCTCGAGCGCGCAGGGCACTACCAACCGGGAATGCTCTACTATGGGGGCGAGTGGTACTGGGGGATCGACCGGCTCCACTACCTCGAGGAAAGGCTCCGGGGAGAGGGGCTCGAGGGGAACCTCAATCTCACCCCCGGCCCCGCGCCGCATCTGGCGTCGATGATTCGCGCGTCCGACGCAAGCCCGCCGCGCATCGAGGTCTTCGTTTCGTTCCGCAGCCCGTATTCCTATCTGGCGATTCCCCAGCTGATCGATCTGCGGGATCGCTACGGTGTCGAGGTCGTCGTGCGACCGGTCTTGCCGATGGTGATGCGCGGACTTCCCGTTCCACGAGCGAAGAAGTTCTACATCGTGCACGACACGAAGCGTGAAGCCGACCGCCTCGGGATCCCCTTCGGCCATGTATGCGACCCCTTGGGGAAGGGCATCGGTTACTGCATGGCGGTGTTCTTCGACTGCGCGGCCGGCAAGGGAGTCGAGCTCGAGTTTTCGCGTTCCGTGATGCAGGGTATCTGGTCCGAGGCCCGAGACGTGGCGCACATTCCCGACCTCGTGTTTCTGGCCGGACGGGCCGGGATCAGCGAACCCGAAGTGCGGGCGGCGATCGAGGGCCAGGGCTGGAAGGAAAAGGGCAACGCCAACCGCGAGGCGCTCACCGAGCTGGGGCTCTGGGGGGTGCCCTCGCTCCGAATCGGCTCGTGTTCCACCTGGGGTCAGGACCGACTTCCGCTCGTCGGAGCCGAGATCGCTCGATTTTCTCCCCCTCGATGAGCTTGTTTTCGGGCGAAAGACTTTACGGGGCCGCGTTTTCCTGTGACATTGATTACGTGACCGTTCCTGAGGAGAAGCTGGCTGGGGTGGACCAGGCGCTCGCGGAGCTCGGCAAGAGCGACGAGGAGATCTCGGAGGTTCGCAATCGTTTTGCGAGTGCGGAGTCCGTCGATCTGCAGGCGGTGGATGGCGAACTCGGCGCGCTCTGCGAGGGACTCGCGATCGCGATAGCACCCGCCAATGTGCACAGCGCACAAACGCGCGTGCCTGAAGCTCCCGATGAAGACTGGGAAGACGAGAACACCGAGATCGAGATCATCGACGAATCCGACTTCGTGCTGCTCGTCGACGAGGACGATCTCGAGGAGCTGGAGAAGGTCGGAGAAGACGACGCCCTGAAGACCCGCCCGCCTCCGCTTCCCCAAGAGGGTGAAGACGGCGAAGAGGGCGAAGGGTTCTTCAAGAAGTTCTTCGGCAACCGCCGAAGCAGCAACCGCCCCTAGTCGGCCTCAGAAGTAGAATGTCGCGCCGAAGGTGAGGAGAGCGCCGCCCGACGTGTTCGTGCTGCGGGCTCCGTCGATGAACTCCGGCCGTGGGTCGTTGTCGATTCGGTGGCGAAGAACGCCTCGAACATCGAAATTCAGCGCAAACGCCGGGGCGAGCCTGAGCTCGAGCCCAACGCCGGCCTGTCCACCGACGTGGGTCATTCGGCGAATCTCATTGAAGGTGTCGACGCGGCCAAACGAGAGCCCCGGACCGAGCAAGAAGTAGACCTGCAACTTGTGCTGCGGATTGACGAAGAAGAGAACGTTTGCGGTGACGGGAACCTCGGTGCGGTAGAAACCCTGGTAGTCGTTGCCGGCGAAGTAGCCCGAGCCCAGGTCTATTCCAACGTGCTCTTTCGGCCGGAAGCGGAGCGCGCCGGAGAAGCCGCCCATCAGGACTTGCGGTCCGAACGTGCCACCGACGTCGAAGTGAAGTCCTACTTTGCGGTCCCGTTTGTGCGGCGGCGGAGCCTTCACGACCTCAGTCTGCGGGGTCGACGTGTGTTGGACGACGACGACCGTCGGGGGCCTGGTCTTGATCACCATCGGGGACGATGTGTTTCCGGGTCGGACGACGACGACCTCGGCGCGCGCGGCCCCCGTGCTGGTCAGCATGACCGCGAAGGCGATGACAGGTAACGGTAGGAATCGGAGCATTGGGCCACCTCTCGTCTTTCTACGAAGAGGCCCGGCAAAACATTCAAACGCGCGGATCTAGCGCGTAGAATCCGCCCAATTTCAGCATGTTGCGGCCGTCAACGAACCGCGCGCCGGTCTTCGAGCGCGCGGCTGAGGGTCACCTGGTCGGTGAACTCGAGTTCTCCGCCGTGCGGCACACCTGCCGCGATCCGCGACACGAGCACCGGCGAAGACGCCAACGCATCCGCGACGTAGAGCGCCGTCGCCTCTCCCTCGACGTTCAGCGGCGTGGCGACGATGACCTCTTTGACGTTCTCATCGACGATGCGGCGCTCGAGGGCGTCGAGCGGGAGCTGATCTGGCCCGATGCCGTCGAGCGGAGCCAACAAGCCGTGCAAGACGTGGTAACGCCCGCGGAAGGACCCGAGAGATTCGAGCGCGATCAAGTCGGGGACCTTGGCGACCACGCAGATGAGCGACTCGTCACGGCGCGGGTTTTGGCAGATCGAGCATCGCGACTCGGCGCCGTAGTTTCCACAGAGCTCGCAGCGAGTGACGTCGTCGTGGATCGTGCTCAGCGCGCGGCCTAGCGCATCGGCGTACTGCGCATCCCCTTCGAGGACATGAAAAGCAAGTCGCGCCGCGGTTCTCTCACCGACGCCCGGGAGGCGAGACAGCAACGAGATCAGCGATGCGATCGGGTCGTTGGCAGCCATCGCTCAGCCGAGCCCAGGAATCGAGAGGCCCCCCGTGATTTTCTCGATCTCTGCGTCGACGTGCTCGCGTGCCTTCATGAGGGCCGCGTTGGCGGCTGCGACGACGAGGTCTTGCACCATCTCGAGGTCTTCCTCCTTGAGCAGGGCCTTGTCGATTCGGATTTCGGCGAGTTCGGGAATGCCGTTAGCCACCGCGACCACCTTGTCGTTCCCTGCGCTCGCTTCGAAGGTCTCTTCTTTGAGCTCTTCCCGACGCTTCTCGACCTTGCGTTGGACGCGGCCAGCCTGCCGCATGAGCTCTCCCATTCCGCCACGAAAATTCATTCGATCCTCTCAGTCCGCTTCGATGTGTACTTTCAGCGTTCCAGCCGCTTCGGGAAATACCTCGATGGCGTCGCGCACCAGGGGGTGGTTGAGCGCCTCTTTGCGTTTGGCCGCTACCTCCGCCTCTTTGCGCTGCGCGGCGACCGCCGCAACGGTCTTGGTCGATCCCTCGTCCTGAGCATCGAAGCGAATCTCGATTTGCGGGCGTCCGCCGAGCTGTTGTTCTGCGACCCGCACAATCGCCGCGATCGACTCGGGCGATTCTGCTTGGCGCCCGTAGAACGAGCCGTCCTTGAAGGACAGGACGATCCGGTCGGGGCCGACCGCCTTGGGAATCCCGTGCTCGAGCACTGCGGCGAGCGCCGGTTGTTGCTGTCCGAGCGTGCCGACCAACTCTTCCCACTCCTGAAGCGCCGCTCTGCGGATCGGCGTCAGCACCTCGCCGCTGCTGGTATGAAAACCGCCCGAGTGCTTGGTGGCCGGCATGATCGGCTGGCTAGGGTCCTGAGGCATGGGACCTGGCTCGGCGTGGGCATGGGACTTGGCTTGGGGTTTGGCTTGGGGCTTGGCTTGGGGTTTGGGTGTGACGGGACGCGGCGCAGGTTTGGGGCTCGCTTTTCGTGGGGGAGGATCGCCCGAGGAGCCTCCCGTGGTGCCCGGGTGCGCTTGAAGTGCTTCGAGCCGGCCGAGAAGCTCCGACACCGATTGAAGCGGAGGTCGCGTCGCGACACGTACCAACCCCATCTCGAGCATGAGCTTCGGGTTGGGGCTTCGGGCCATCTCGTCCATGACCATCGAGGTCGCTCGGAAGGCGCGCTGGAGCTCGAGGATGTCGATATCGCCGATGAGGGCTTCGGCGCTCTCTCGCTCTTCGGGGACCCATGCGGCCGGGTCGCCCGCGCCGAGCTTGAGCACGACGAGGTCGCGCATCAGTTCAAGCAGCTGACGGGCGAAGTGCTGCATGTCGACGCTCTTGTCGGCGAGGCCGTCAATGGCTCCGAGCACCCCGGCGCCGTCGCCTTCTAGCACCGCGCGGGCCACTTCGTAGAGCGCCTCGCGCGCTGCAATTCCCAGGCTCGCAGCTACAGTGTCCGCGGTGATTCGGTCGTCGGAGACCGCGACGAGTTGGTCGAGGAGAGTGAGGGCGTCGCGCATCGAGCCGGCTGCCTCACGGGCGACCACCGAGATCGACTCATCGTCTGCCGACAGAGTTTCTGCATCGAGGATCGCGCGGACTCGCTCGGCGATCAGCCGGCGCGGGATCAGCCGAAAATCGTACTGCTGACATCGCGAGCGGATTGTCACCGGCACCTTGTGGCTTTCGGTGGTTGCGAAGATGAACTTCACGTGGTCCGGGGGCTCTTCGAGTGTCTTCAGAAAGGCATTGAACGCGCCCGCGGACAGCATGTGACCCTCGTCGACGATCACGATCTTGTAGCGGTCCCGCTGCGGCGGGTA
>CAXMRM010000137.1:0-5211 GCA_964196015.1 uncultured Myxococcota bacterium | reverse complement strand
ACTGTCGCCGTCACTGACGCCGACGCTGGCACTGGCACTGCCGCTGACCCCGGCACTGACGCTGCCACTGACGCCGACACTGACGCCGGCACTGACGCTGCCACTGTCGCCGACACTGGCACTGACGCTGACACGGACGCTGGCACCGTCACTGGCGCTGGCCCTGCCACTGCAACCCCTCACCCCATCGCGCGCGCAAAGTCCAACCCGCCAACAATCCCCACCACCCCGCTATCACTCTCGATCAAAATGCGCCGGACGTTCATCCCGATCGCCTGCTCCGCGGCGCGGCCGAGACCCATCCCGGCCGGCAGAATCAAGATGCGGACGTTCATCGCGTTTTCCACTGCCGTGTTCGGAGGCAAGCGGCGCGACTCGAGGGCGCAGGCCTGATCGAAGATGCCGATCGGGAAATCTTCCTCGACCACCACGAGGCCGTGCTTGTTGGAGAGCTCGAGGCGGTCAACAGCCAATGCAATGGGCTCGTCGGCCTTTACCTTCACCACCGAGCCGGACGCGATCTCCGAGATAGGCATCTTGAGGCGCTTTTCTCGAACGGCGCGCATCAGGTCGCGGGTGGAAACGACGCCCACAGGCTTACCGCCACTCGTCACGAAGACTCGGTGCACGTGTTTCTTCAGCATCAACTGCGAGGCTTCTGCCAAATGCGCCTCGGGCGAGACCTGTAGCGCGGGTGAGTTCATGATCTCTTCGACAGGGCGGTCCGGAACGCGAAACGTTTCGCCCTGGGTGTGCACCGCGGCGCGAAGAATATCCGTGCGGGAGATGACACCCTTGAGCTCACCGGCCTCATTGACCACACCGAGCGCGGACACACCCTGCTCGGAAAACAATGAGTTCGCGGCTACCAGGCTTTGCCCGATACGAATCGTCTCGACAGGGCTGCTCATGTACTCGGTCACGGGCATTTCGAAATTAGCCATCTGATTTACCTCTTCGTGTCACGCGCTCGCCAAACGAGCGCTCTGTCAAACGGCGATCACATCGGCAAGATGCTCGATGAGCTCGGCCTCGTTACTAGACGCCAGGTTCTTGTCAACCGAGCCGACCACGAGCTGAGCAGTGGGACGATCGATCGAGGAACGCAGCAACCCCAGGAATCGGGGTGGCGCGACGAGAACCAGACGCTCATATTGATTCTCCGCACGGGCGTGCTGGAGCTTGGCGGCGAGCACTCTCGCGAAATCGGAGACGACCCGATCGTGCGGGCCCTCGCTTCGGCTCATCGCAGCGCGGCGAGGGTCTCCACTGTTCTTGCGGAACGAACGGCCTGGACGGTCGGAGTCGACGTCTCTGTCACGTTCTCGACCCTTGGGGTGTTCGATGGTCTCGACGAGCTCCAACCCCTTGCCGAGCCCGCGGCTCTCGAATACGCGCGCACCTGCCTCGTGGGCCACCATAATCCATGTTGTTGTCATCATCAGTGCTCTCTAGCGACGAGTCAGGAGGCCGGCAACGAGGGAAGCGACCGCAGCTCGATGATCTGCTTCGTGTCGTCCTGGCCAATCACCTCGACGCTCGAGAGCCTCCCGGCCTCCTCGAGGACATAGATTTCCTTCGGGCTAGCCACCCGGTGGGAGAGGCTGGAAGTGGCTACCTCGAACACCTCATCAGTCGAGTCATAACTGATCCCGAGCAGCGCGCTATTCTCGGTTGCGAGCTGCACACCGATATCGTCCCCCAAGACGGACACGCCCACACGCATCGAAGGAAGGTGCTTTGCGACCTCATCGAAGTACTGCCGCCACTCCGAACGTTCTAGCTTCCGTGTCGTCATCATGTCCTCCGTTGTTAGGGCCTTACATGAAGCAAACCCTGTGCCTGATTTGGGACCCTAATTCGGCTGCAAGTCAGGAGAAATCGCGCAAACCGTGCGCAGATTGGTCCCGGCACGACAGAATTGCGCGACGGGCGGGTGTCGGACTCCTGGGCGGCGCGTCCTCGGTTGGTATACTCATCACCTCGCTGCGAAGAAATGTGATGGGAAAGCTGAAGGCGGATCTCGAAGCGGCCGGCTTCGAGTTGATCGAGACGCACATCTCCTGGGTCTTCATGGGCGCGGCGGAGGTGTTCAAGGTGAAGCGTCCCGTCGACCTGGGCTTCCTCGACTTCACGACGCTTGAAAAACGGCGCAAGGCGTGTGACGCGGAGATGCTCCTCAACCGGCGCCTCGCCCCTGAAGTCTACATCGATGTGGTCCCGATCACCGTGGACGCTTCGGGCATCCACGCAATCGCAGGCAAGGGAGCGGTCGTGGAGTGGGCCGTTCACATGCGCCGTCTTGCGACCGAAAGACGTGCAGACGAGCTACTGCAAGCCGGCCTCCTCGAGCCGAGGCACATCGACGAGCTCGCCGCGCACGTCGCGCGTTTTCACGAAGGGGCGCGATGCGACGCGGAGACGTCTCGGCATGGAGACGTCGCCACGATTCGCCGAAACGTGCAAGAGAACTTCGAGCAGACCCGCGGCCCGATCGGCGACTACCTGAGCGCCGAGCAAGCTCGCGAGATCGAAGCATGGCAACTCGACACACTCGGCAACGAAGGTTGCTTCATCGCGAGAATGGATGAGGGCCGTGTCCGTGACGGCCACGGCGACTTGAGGCTCGAGCACGTCTACTTCGAGACAGACGAATCGATCACGATCATCGACTGCATAGAGTTCAACGACCGCTTTCGCTACGCCGACGTTTGCGCGGATATCGCGTTCTTGTCGATGGACCTTGCCTGGCATGGACGCGTGGACCTCGCGGAGCGGTTTCTCGCTCGCTACGCCCGCGAATCGAACGACTACGACCTCTACTCAGTGGTCAATTTCTACGAGAGTTACCGCGCGTTCGTCAGAGGTAAGGTTGCGTCGCTGCTGGCAGCAGATACGGAAGCGTCGACGGGTGCGAGGGAGCGTGCACAGCGCGAGGCCAGGCGCTACTTCGTTCTGGCCTTGGCGTACGAACGCCCGCCACTGGTTTCGCCGAGGGTCGTCGCGGTAGGCGGCACGATCGCGAGCGGAAAGAGCAACGTTGCAGCGACCATCGGAGAGTTGATCGCCGCTCCCGTGGTCAGCTCGGACAGGATCCGTAAGCGCCTCATGGACCGGAAACCGACCGAATCGATGCGAAGCGAAGCATGGTCCGGGGCGTACTCGCCAAGCGTCACCGAGCGGGTCTATGACGAGCTTTGGCGGATTGCCGACATCGTGCTCTCATCAGGACGTCCCATCGTGATCGACGCCTCGTTTCGCACCGCGGCGATGCGCGACGACGCACGCCGTTTGGCGGACGGGCACGGAGTCCCGTTCTTGCTGGTCGAGTGCAGCGCCCCGCGCGAGCTCATTCAGGAGCGCCTCGCCGCGCGCGAAAGCTCCGGCGTGCACGAGAGCGACGCACGGACGGACTTGTTGGACGAGTTCGAAACACGCTTCGAGCCGATCGATGAACTGCCACAGTCCGAGCGACTTCGGCTGGACACCTCTCAGCCTCGCGACGAGACCCGGCGACTGCTCGAGGCGATCTTCGAAAGCTAGCCTCTGCCTCGCGGACGAACCGTGAGAACCGGAACCGGCGAGTACCGAAGGCAGTACTGCGAGGCGCTTCCAAGCATCATCCCGCGCAGCCGACCTTGCCCCCTGCAACCGACGAAAAGGAGGTCGGCCCTAATGTCGGCAGTCGCATTGCAGAGCATCTTGCCAATCGGCCCATCCAGCACCTGCACCGTAGTGTTTGGCTTCAGGCCCTCGCTGACGATGAGCTGCTCGAGACGCGAACGAGCCGTCGACGCGAGGCCTTCGAGCACGGTCGGCCACTCGCTCGGCATCATGCTCTCCGTGATCGGGTGAGGCACCACGTAGAGCAGAGCCACCTCGCCGTCGATCGCGTTGGCCACGTCCCGCGCCCAGCGAACCGCCTCGATTCCGTGCGCAGAGAAATCGACCCCTACGGAGATACGGGCTCCTGTATAGTCTTTGCGAAGCCGCCCGCATGACACCAGGACGGAGCAAGGCGCCTGCCTGACGACGCGTTCGGCGGTCGAACCGAGCAAACGCTCCGGGAGGCCGATCGAGCCGATGGGATCGCCCACGGCGATCAAGTCTGCGTTCACCGAAACCGCGGTCCGCAGAATGGTCTCCCAGGGACTGCCTTCCTCGCAGGAGGTTTGGCAACTCAAGCCAAGCTCTTCACATCGCTTGCGTTCGCTTTCGAGCTCTTGCAACGAGTTCTCGAAACGCCCTTTGAGCCGCTCACGAAGCGCTTGAGCGGCGGACCTCGCGCCGATGGGCAGATCCCGCCACGCATGCTCCAGACCCACCTCACTCGCGTGTACCAGCCACAATGTCGCGCCGGCGGCTCGAGCGGTCGGAATCGCAAGCTGCATCGCGCGGTGGCCTGACTGACCGAGGTCGGTTCCCACAACGATGGTCTTGATCGTCATAGCTTAGATCAGAGCAAGCACCGTGCCAGATCGTGAAACGAAAATCTCCCGTCTTCGCGCGTGTGCATTCAGGCGCCCGGGTCAGATAGCGTCTGGATCGCGTATTCGACGAAATCCGACTCGGTCAGCACGCCTAGCAGCCGCCCTTGCTCGACGACCGGCACGCATCCATAGCCGTGCGACCGCAGGGCGAGTGCGGCTTCCAACGCGGGCGTGTCCGGGTAGACCGTGCGCAGTTCTTTCGTCATGACCCATCGCGCTTCGATCCACCGGTTCATGTGCGTTTGTTCGTTGGACGGCGCACCCGACAAGCTTCCCTCCTGACTGCGCAGTACATCACGGTGGGAGATCAGCCCGAGCAAGCGCCCGGAGTCCTCCACCACAGCGACGTGACGAATTTTATTCGTCTCCATCAGCTGGATTACCTCCCGAAGCGGGCTGGTCGGACCAACGGTTATGGCCGGCTGCGTCATGAGGTCTCGGACCAAGAGCTGCGACATGAGCAGTGTTTATTGCACGTTCCACGCCAGGACTGGTCGACAAGCTCGATAGCGCATATTGTGCGCTTCACAGAAGCCTGAACGCAGACTTTGCGTGAGCCAAGGCCTCTCGTGGCCTCATGTATCCATCTATTGCCCGCAATGTCGTTGGGCTCACATTTTGCTAGTAAACGCCCCAGTATGCTGGACACATTCTACGAGCGTTTGAGCGCCCTCGACGCGTCCTTCCTCGATGTCGAGAGCAAGGCCGCTCCCATGCATGT
>CAXMRM010000136.1:0-3880 GCA_964196015.1 uncultured Myxococcota bacterium | reverse complement strand
GAGGGACTCGTCGCCGAGGGAGAGCCAGTGCTGGACCTGTTGGAAGCGGCCTTTCCGCCAGCATACGTTGCGGACTACACGCCTGCGTGCACCTTCTGCGTCGACAACCCGAACGTCGGCTTAGATTCAAACAACGGCTGGATCGATCATATCCTGATGTACAACCTGACGGCCGACGCCGTGACCGCGACGAAACGCACGTTCGACGAGGACGTGGTAGACATTGGCGGCGGGGTCATGGTGCCCCTTTCGGATCATTACGGTATGCAGTCGGTCATCCAGGTACCGTAACGACCCAGCACGCACCCGCTGCGCCTCCAGGCCCCGAACGCAGAACCTGCGCCGAAATCGGGTTTCTAGGAAACAAATACGTATGGTCCGACCCCGCTAGCGACCCCACGTTGTTGCCCAGATGAAGCGGGCCAGGCCCGCGGTCGTGGAGTATAGGACCGGCACGATGGACAGCAGGATGCGGTGGGTTGGCTTTGGGGTCGTGGGATTCGCGATCGTTCTCCAAGTGCAACCGTGTATCGAGGATGTCGGAGGTTGTGGGCCTGCGATTCGCTCTGACGGGGTGCAGTCGTGCGAAGAATGGGTCGACAGGCGCGACTTGGACCCCGCCGACTCCGAGGTCGAAGTAGCCGGAGTCACCAGCTATCTGGAGGAGCTCGGGGCCTACGGCGTGAGCATGCCGTCGGCGCCTCTGACCGACTCTGAGGGTCCCATTCCTACGACGCCGGCACAACGCGTCGAACGCATGGAAGCCTACGTGTTGGAGCACGCGGAGCAAAGTCCGGCCGATGAGCCGGTCGAGGTCGTGCTCGACATGGGCGATCTCCCTTTTCCAGAGCTGACACGATTGCGCAGCATGGACACGGAGTCCCGCAATCGTGTCTTTGCGGATCGGAAGGCACTCATCGAACACGATCAGGAAGGCATCAAGGCCTATCTCGACCAGCTTGGTGCGCGAACGTCGAAACCTGTTGGGCTCCTCAACCATCTACAGGCTTGGATTCCTCCCGATGCCGTCTTCGATGTTGCTGCACATCCCGATGTGAAGGCGGTCTATCCAGCCTGGCAACCCGTGGTGCTGCTGTACGACCACGAGGAGTTGAGAGAGGCGACCTTCTTGTCGGAGTTCTGGGATCAAGAGATCAAAGGCGAATCCGGATCCCGGATCTGTGATGAGGCGGTGGGCTACCAAAACATCAAGATCGCAGTGGTCGAGGCAGCGCTCACCGACGTGGTGGTTCCGAATCGAGTCAACAGCGTTCACCCTGGCTGGGGAGATTGCGAGTTTGCCTCGTGCGAATCGCGGCTTCGCGCCCAGGTGGATTGCTCGTTCGCGGGCGATGAACTCGAGGCGTGCCTGCCTTGGACAGGCGATCCGCAGGCGCTGGCAAACCACGGCACGTGGGTCGCCTCCATCGCAGCAGGGGACCTCACTCAGGGGCAAGATCCCAAGACCACGGACCCGGACGGCCAGCGAAGAAGAACGGGCATCGCGCCCGAAGCCTCGCTCATCTATTTGACCGCTAGCTCGGCCGGCTCTGTGGCAGCAGCTGTCGCGCATGCTTTTCTCTTGGGCGCAGACGTAGTCAACTTGTCACTCGCCGTTCCAGAGTGCTCACAGTACCTGATCGCAGATTGCGGCGGGCTCAATGAAGTCATCCGAACGGTAACGAAGGGCGGGACACTCATCGTTGCCGGAGCCGGGAATGAGAACAAACCACAAGGCCGTTGTGAACCCGGTTCCGGCTGCAATGTATGCTATCCGGCAATCAGACCGGAGGTGCTCTCCGTCGGCAACGTAGAAACGCCGACGGGCAGCGACTACGACCTGGCTGAGATTGCGACGGACAGCTCGCGAGGCTGGGTCCGCGTGGGCGTCGGGGGGCGACACGCAGCGCTCTATCCCGACGGCGTCGACATCCCGGCGGTGTCCATCTCTGCTCCCGGGAACGTGTGCTTGTACTTCGGCAGTCACGACACGTACGATGACGTCGGCCGGAGCGGAACTTCTTTTGCAGCGCCGGTCGTGTCCGCAGCTGCCGGCCTCATCCGCCAGGAGTTTGGCTCCGCTCTCTTAGCCCCTTGGGTTCATGTGGAGAGCCCAATTGCGCAGAACTAGTTCGTTATGTCGCGTTGCGAACCGCGCGGAGAGGGCCTTTGAATTCGCTATGCCCAACAAAAGGCCCGACCGGCCTTGCTCAAAAGGCCCGACCGGCCTTGCTCGAAACGAAGTTGGCCTTCGGCGATTCCTTTGTGTTGTCGTGAGCTGGCGCCCGCCACCGCAGACTGGCGAACCGCCACAGCTTGACGAGTCCAAGCGTCGTAGCTTCTAGGGAAAACCAGTTCTCCCGTCGGCATGCTTTTGGCTTGCTTCTACCCCATGACCCGACGACGCATCATTGAGCCTGGGGTAATCTGGGCGCTGTCCAGGCGCACCACGCGCCGCCACTTCATCCTCAACCCCGACGAAGCACGGCAGGTGGAGCAGGCCTATTGGTATTGTCTTGGTCATGCGGCGCAGCTCCACGGCGTCGTCGTGCACGCCGGTTGCCTAATGTCCACGCACTCGCACGAGGTCATCACCGATGTGCGGGGTGAGCTCTCGCTGTTTCTTCAGACCTTTCATCGTCACCTTGCCCTTTGCGCCAAGGCCATTCGCGGGTGGCCTGGCGAAGTCTTCGACAAGCGGAGCACCGGAGCGCACGAGCTCCTCACGCCGGAGGCGACGATTGAGTCGCTTGCTTACCTCATCGCCAACCCCGTCGAGGCGATGGCCGTCCGCTATGCCAAAGACTGGCCGGGCGCCCAGACCCTGCCCCGCGACATCGGGTCCCGCGTGGTGAAGGTCCAGCGCCCCGCACACTACTTCGATCCCGATAAGCCCAAGTGGCCTGAGGTCATCGAGCTTCGTCTGCAGATGCCGACGGCGCTCGAGCTCGACTACGGCACGGAGCTCGCACAGGAGCGCATCGCCCAGCGGGTCAAGGAGCGGGAGCACCGCGCCTGGCAGGAGTCCAAGCGGATGGGGATCTCCTTCGTCGGTCCTCGACGGGTGCTCCGCCAGGCGCACACCAAACGGGCCAGAAGCTACGAAGCATTCGGAAGCCTCAACCCTCAGTTTGCGGCAGCCGGGCACCGCGGGGCGGCCACCGAAGCCGTGAGGCGGTTGCGCGCCTTCAACGCGCAGTACGACAAGGCCTTGGCGGCTTGGACCTCCGGCAAGCGCACGGTGCGCTTCCCATCAGGGACTTGGTGGATGCGCGTGCACCATGGCGCCCGGTGTGGGCCGGCGCCGTAGCTTCGCACCCTATGACGCACGCGTGAGTGTGAACATCGGGCATCTAGTGTGGCCGCGGTGCCGCGGTGCGTCTGGAGCGTCTTGATCTGAGGTCCGCGGCACGCTGTGGAGCGGAAACGCACGTTGAGCTGGCGTGTCGGCGCATGCGCGTCGCGACTCGGAGCAGTCCTGAGGGCCCAGAGGGCGCGCCTTCGGCCCTTGTTGCAGATTCCTCCGGCGCCAACCTCGGTCGGATCTTTCTTTGAGCCGACGCACAGCTGCAAGCGCAGACTGCGATTCGCCACCACCGAGCCCCATCGGCCACGGCTCCAGGCGCAGGCACCGCTTGTTTGCCGGTCACTCAGCTCCTCACTCAGCTCCTGAATTGCGCAGAAAGCCTTATCTGTCTACTTTCGGTTTCAGGAAAGAAGGCGTTTGTAGCGGCTATCAGCCTCACTGGCAAGACCCTGCCTCCCGAGGACGCGGCGCTACTCTTGCAAGCGCCGAACGAGATCGACTTCGTTCGTACGGCCCTCGAGAACACGATGGCTATTTCGTATGAGAATATCCGCGAGCCGTGGAGGCGGAAGG
>CAXMRM010000135.1:0-9111 GCA_964196015.1 uncultured Myxococcota bacterium | reverse complement strand
AGCCATCCGCCTTGCATGGCGTGCCCGCTCTCTTCGTAGAACTGTCCCAGGGTGTTGCTCGCTTCATAGTAAAACGCTTGCACCTTGCCGGTGCGTTGGCCGTCGTATTCGAGCGCGTGCACCCGGCCATAGCGAAGGAATTCGCCGTCCACCCGTTCCTCGTCAACGATGATGCGGAAGACGTCGCCCTTACGCGCCTGTAACGCGAAGTTGATCTGGCCTTCAAAGGCCTCGACGAAAAACGTCGCCAGCCCGGCGGGAAGCCCGATGCCGAGCAAGCCATCTCCGATCGACGTTTCCACCGAAGCGGCTCGCGCCAACGGCGTTCGCTCGACCTTCACTCGGATTTGTTCGGCCCGAAACAACCCGTCTTCGCCGCGAGTCACCTCGACGAATTCCGTCGCGGAGGGGTGATACTCGAAGCGCTTGATCCCGGCGTTTTCGTTCCGCTCCACGATGAGTTTGTGCTCGGGGCGGCAGCGCCGGAAGTCCACGATGTGCTTGAGCGCTTGCTCGATAGCCGCGCACTCATCCGCCTCGAGCCCGGCGTTGAGCAGCGCGCCGCGAAAGCTCGGTACGCCTCCAAACAAAGTTTCGTAGCGCGCGTTGGGCCGTGCGCGCGACAGAGCGAGCTTCTGCTCTTCGCTGAGCTCTTCCTCGACGCCACCGTCTGCATCCGCGGGGGCGAGGCCTTCCGGCATCCCGAGATCGGCCGCGAGCTTGGCGTCCTGGTTGCCGAGGCTTTCCTCCATCCAGGCCCAGGTCTGAGGGATGACGCTCCGCGCGACCCAGAGCAGGACGGCACCCAACACGACGGCCCCGACCAGGGCGCCCACCACGAGGCGTCGCGTCCGCAGAGCCCGGAGCTCGTCCGGCAGCAGAGCCATGTTGACCGACGGCAGAGGCCGCAGCGCGCTAGGCTCCTTTTCACTCGAGGGATCGGCGCTCATCGAATGGTGGCCTTATCAGTGGGTCGATCAATAGGCAAAGGTAGGGGCTGCGGCCCCGAGGAGGACACAAAGCGTCGGCTTTACGGGGTTGACACCCGTTGGGGTCAGGGTTAAGACGCCGCGTCCACCGTAGGTGGACATGATGAACAGGCACGTAGCTCAGCGGGAGAGCACTACCTTGACACGGTAGGGGTCGGCGGTTCGAAACCGCCCGTGCCTACCAACCTGGAGATGACTGGTCTTGAGCTCTAGCTACATACTTCGGTCCGTCGACCGATGACGAATGAAGCGACAGCGCGTACGGCGCGCGAGGTGCTCGAAGAGCGCGGTGCGCTAGGGAAAGACACTGTAGCCGTCCAGGTTGACCGCAAAGTGTACGATTTGCACACGCCGATTCCCGAGGGAGCCTCCGAGGTCAGGCCGATCGGCGCGCACGACGACGACGCACTGGCCATCATCCGGCACTCGAGCGCCCACGTCATGGCCGACGCGGTACAGCGTCTGTTCCCCGGCACCAAGGTCGCCTTCGGGCCGGCCACCGACGACGGCTTTTACTACGACTACGCTCGGCCTGACGGAACATTCTCCGAAGAGGACCTTCGCGCCATCGAAGAAAAGATGGTCGAGATCGTCGAAGCCGATAGCCCGTTCCGCCGGGAGGTCGTGAGCCGCGAGGAAGCGCGTGCCCTCCTGCAGTCGTTGGACGAGAATTTCAAGCTCGAGCACCTCGAGCGCCTCGAAGATCCCATCTCGCTCTATCGACACGGGGACTGGGTCGATCTTTGCGAAGGGCCGCACGTTCCATCGACGGGTTTTCTGAAGGCGGTGAAGCTCACGAGCGTGGCCGGCGCATACTGGCGCGGCGACGAGCGCAACCCGATGCTCCAGCGCATCTACGGCACCGCGTTCGCATCGCCCAAGGCCCTGCGCGTGCACCTCAAGCAGCTCGAGGAAGCGAAAAAGCGGGACCACCGGAAGCTTGGCAAGGAGCTCAAGCTGTTCGCGTTCCATCCGCACGCGCCGGCATCTCCATTCTTCTTGCCGCGCGGCTCCACTATTTACAATCTCCTCGAAGGCTACGTTCGGTCGCTGTATGCGCGTTACGGTTACGAAGAGGTGATCACGCCGCAGATCTTCGACAACGAGCTCTTCCACACATCAGGGCACCTGCCGTCGTACGCCGAGAATATGTACATGGCGGCCACGTCGGAGAGCCTCGAGAAGCTTCGGAAAAAGATCGAAGAGAAGCTGCCGTCGAACGCCGGGGAGTGGGCGGAGACGTTCAGCGAGTCGCTTCGGTTCGGCGTGAAGCCGATGAACTGCCCCAGCCACTGCCTGATATACGCGATGACCAAGCGGAGCTACCGCGACCTTCCGATGCGGATGGCGGACTTTGGACGATTGCACCGCTTCGAGCGAAGCGGCGTGGTTCAAGGGCTCACACGTGTGCGCACGTTTGCGCAGGACGACGCGCACATCTTCTGCACGCTCGAGCAAGTGCAGGACGAGATCAAGAGCTTCCTCGATCTCGTGTACGACGCGTACCGCGATTTTGGTTTCACCGACGTCCGCATCGTCATCGCGACGCGGCCGGAGAAACGCCTTGGTGCCGACGGGGTTTGGGACCAGGCCGCAGAGGCGCTCGAAGAAGCGGTCAAGGCCAAGGCCTTGCCGTATGAGATCGCCGAGGGTGAGGGGGCGTTTTACGGGCCGAAGATCGAGTTTCATCTCAAGGATGCGATCGGCCGTCCGTGGCAGCTCGGTACGATCCAGGCGGACTTCAACCTCCCGGAGCGGTTCGATCTGACCTACGTCGGCGACGACAACACGACTCACCGGCCCGTAATGCTCCACAGGGCGATTTTGGGCTCCATCGAGCGGTTTTTCGGCGTACTCACCGAGCACGTGGGCGGCTCGTTCCCGGTCTGGCTCGCGCCCGAGCAGATCGCCCTGTTGACGGTGAGTGAGAAGTTCAACGACTATGCCCAGAACGTGCAGCAGCAGCTCGAGGACCGAGGCTTCCGAGTCACCGCCAATCTGAGCAGCGACAAGCTGGGTGCAAAGATTCGCCAAGCGCGCCTGATGCGGATTCCGTATCTCGGCGTGATTGGTCAAAAAGAAGTAGAGGGGCAGGGCCTGGCGCTCCGTTCGCGAGACGAGAACAAGGACCTCGGGTTCATCCCGTTGTCCGACGTCATCGATCGTCTCGCCCGGGAGAACCACCCGCCTTCGGCTACGGATTCAACAAGAGGAGATAGTCATCGCTAGACCGCGCTTTGTATCGCGCGATCGGCCGCGGGATTTCGGTCCGCGCGTCAACGATCGCATTCGAGTGCCCGAGATCCGAGTCATCGGAGCTGAGGGCGAAATGTTGGGCGTCTTAAACACCGACGAGGCTCGTCGGCTGGCTCGAGGTCTCGACCTGGACTTGGTCGAAGTGAACCCGAAGGCCATGCCACCGGTGTGCAAGATCATGGACTTCGGAAAGTTCAAGTACGAAGAAAAGAAGAGGCAGGCCGACGCACGCAAACGGCAGACGCAGATCGAGCTCAAGGAGATCAAACTCCGCCCGAAGACCGACGATCACGACCTCGACTTCAAGACCAAGCACGTGCGCCGGTTCCTGGAAGAGGGCAACAAGGTGAAGCTCACCGTCCGCTTCCGCGGGCGGGAAATCACGCACCCGGAGACCGCCCAGCGACAGATCGACGCGATCATCAAGGCGGTCGAGGACCTTGCTACGGTGGAAACGTCTGCGCGGCTCGAAGGCCGCACGATGACTGCGATCTTGGCGCCGCGAGTCAAAGTGCAGCAGACCCGACAACCGGAGTCGTAACGGAGTCGGGACATAAGGGGACACGCTAGCCCCTCAAGAACCGTGTTGTGTCGGACACTTAGGAAGCACACCGCGACAACACAGGCGCTGTGTTGTCGCGGTGTGCTCTTCAAGCACTTGAAACCGCACAGGTTTTGGAGGGGCAGCGTGTCCCCTTGATTGAGCCGCTTGACTGCCCCCACCCACGCGCTAAACCCGCTCCTCTCCGCTCCCACGCCGCGGTTTCCGCTGGCCTGGGAGCTCCAAGCGAGGACAGTCAAATGCCCAAAATGAAAACAAAGCGTGCTGCTGCGAAGCGGTTCAAGGCCACGGGTACGGGGCGGATTCGCCGTTCCACGGCTGGCAAGCAGCACCTGATGCGTGGCAAGTCCGCCAATCGACTTCGGAAGCTCAAGAAGAACTCCATGGTCGACCACAGCGACGAAGCACGCATTCGGCGTTTACTTCCTTACGAGCTCTAAGACTTCTAAGGAGAACGCAAATGCCCAGAGTTAAACGAGGCTTCAAAGCCCGCCGTCGCCGCAATCGCTTGCTCAAGCACGCGAAGGGTTACTACGGCGCACGCCGCAAGGCCTTTCACGTCGCGATCGAACAGGTCCACAACGCGTGGGAGGATGCCTACCGGCATCGCCGTACCAAGAAGCGTGAATACCGCCGCCTTTGGATCGCACGCATCAACGCTGCGACGCGCAGCAACGGTCTGAATTACAGTCAGTTCATCGCGGGTCTCGAGCGCTCGCACATCGAGCTCGACCGCAAGGTGCTCGCAGAGATTGCGGTTGCCGATCCGGGCGGTTTCAAAGCTGTCATCGACGCTATCGACTAGAACGCACGGGAAGCGCGATGGCAGAGCCTGATGCGGTCCAGACGTTCGAAGGCGGGCTTGCCGAAATCCGCGGCGGCTACGCACAGGCACTGCGCGCGGCGGACAACGAGCCCAAGCTCCGTCTGATCAACGCGCGCTACGTCGGGCCGCAAGGGGAGCTCACCAAGCTCCTCAAGCTCATGCCGAAGCTGCCGGATGACCGGCGGCGTGAGCTCGGCCAGGCTGCCAACGCGCTCAAGCAAGAGATTCAGGCGACCTTCGACGATGTGCTCGAAAGCATTCATCGAGGCGCCCGCGAAGCGGAGCTCACCGGTCCCGCGTTGGACGTGACCTTGCCCGGTCGTTGGCAGATGCCGGGCCGGCTCCACCCCATCACGCGTGTTCGTAACGACGTGCTCGAGATCTTCGTTTCGCTCGGGTTCGACATAGCCGACGGCCCCGAGGTGGAGCTCTACGAAAATTGCTTCGACAGGCTCGGGTTCCCCCCGGATCACCCAGCCACGGACGAGCACGACACCTTCTTCATCCAGGGCAATGGCGCCTCGGGCCCAGAAAGCGTGCTTCTGCGCACCCAAACGTCGACGATTCAAATCCGCGAGATGATGAAACGGCAGCCACCGCTCGCGATCGTGTCTCCTGGCGCCGTGTACCGTCGCGACGACGACGCCACCCATTCGCCGATGTTCTTCCAGCTCGAGGGCTTCCTCGTCGACGAGGATGTCACTTTTGCCGAGCTCAAAGGCGTGCTCACGCTTTTTCTTCGCCGCCTCTTCGATGAGCACATCGCGGTTCGCTTTCGAGCGAGCTACTTTCCGTTCGTCGAGCCCGGCGGCGAAGTCGACATGAGCTGCGTGTTCTGTCGCGCATGGGAAGGCGACCGCGCCCGTATCGCCGAGTGCCGCGTCTGCAAAGGGACCGGATGGATGGAGATCCTCGGCTGCGGTATGATTCATCCGGTCGTGTTCGAGAACGTCGGATACGACCCCGAGAAATACACCGGCTTTGCGTTCGGCATGGGTCTCGACCGAATCGCCATGCTCAAGTACGGAATCCCCAACATCAAGCTGCTCTACGAGAACGACGTGCGGTTCTTGTCACAATTTTAGGAAAGGCGATGCTGGTTTCATTTCGGTGGTTGCAAGAGCTCTGTCCCGTCGACGCGGATGTCGCCGAGGTTGCACGCCGCATTTCGCTGGCAGGTCTCGAAGTCGAGGCGATGGAGGAAAAGGGAAAGAACCTGTCCGGCGTCGTCATTGCCGAGGTTCGCGCCAAGAGGCCACATCCCAAACGCGAGAAGCTGACCCTCGTCACCGTGTTCGACGGAGACGACGAGCACGAGGTCGTGTGCGGCGCGTCCAACGTACCCGAGCCCGGAGGCCGTATCCTGTTCGCCCGGTCGGGCGCTCTTCTTCCGAACGGGATCAAGATCGCCTCGCGTAAGGTGGGCGGCGTCGAGTCCAACGGAATGATTTGTAGCGAGGCCGAGCTCGCCATCGGTGCCGGTCGCGACGGGATCTTCGTCGTCGACTCAGACAACGGTGCGCTTCCGGGAACCAACGTGGCTGACGCCCTCGACCTTCACGACGTCATCCTGGACGTCGGGCTGACGCCCAACCGCCCCGATTGCCTCGGCCACGTCGGGATCGCCCGCGAAATCGGCGTTCTTTTTGGAGTTGGCTACACGCCCCGCAAAGCGGCGGGCCCCCAGCGCACCTTCGCCGCCGGCCGTTCGTTCAAGTCCGCCGAGCCGACGGCCCAGCTCACCCCCCTGTGGGACACCGACAGCGAAACAGTCGACACCCCGGATCTCCCCGCGATCTCGGTCGAGATCGCTGATGGCGATCGCTGCCCGAGGTACGGGGGCGCGATCGTGTCGGGTGTCAAAGTAGCTCCATCCCCATTCTGGCTCCGCTACCGGCTGCACAATCTCGGGCTTCGGGCTCTCTCGAACATCGTCGACGCGACCAATCTGATCCTGCTCGAATGGGGCCATCCGATTCACGGTTTCGACCTCGCCTGGCTACGCGGATCCAAAGTCGTCGTTCGGCTCGCGACGGAGGGCGAGAAGATGGCGACCCTCGACGGCGTCGAGCGCACCTTCACCGTCGACGATCTGTTGATCTGTGACGGCGAAGGTCCTGTCGCCGTCGCAGGCGTCATGGGTGGTCTCGACAGTGAGATTCGAGACGAAACCGAAGACGTCCTCATCGAGTGTGCGTATTTCGATCCGCCATCGATTCGCCGCACGTCACGCCGTCTCGGACTGCACACCGATTCGAGTCATCGCTTCGAGCGTGGCGTCGATCCGCAAGCCATCCCCCAAGTTCTCGCCAGCGCAGCGTCCCTCATCGCAGAGCTCGGAGGCGGAGCAGCGGCGACGACAGCCATCGATCGCGTTGCGACCGCGCACGAGCCGAAGTCGATCCACTTCCGTCCCAGTCGAGCGGCCCAGTTGCTCGGCACGCCTGTGTCGAAGGACGAAAGCCTCCGCATCTTCGAGTCGCTGGGTTGCCGCATCGTCGAGCAGAGCGCCGAGGCCATCACGGCCGAGGCGCCGAGCTGGAGACCGGACCTCGGGCTGGAGGTAGACCTCATCGAAGAGGTCGCGCGCGTGCGTGGCTACGAAGAGATTCCGACCGCGGTTCCCCGCGTTCACCCGTCGGAGACGGGCACGCCGGGTCGCCTCAAGTTCGTCGATGCGCTGCGTGATGCGGCTGTGGCATCAGGTCTCTATGAAGCCATAAATTATGGGTTTTTGTCGGTCGATGACCTTGCCAGGGCTCGCGTGTCCACCGACGTCATCTCCCTCGCGAACCCGCTCTCTGAAGAGCGTTCGGTCATGAGGACCTCGCTGTTGCCGGGGCTCAGCGCTGCCGCCACGCGCGCGCAGCGTCACGGTGCGACCGAAGTAAGGCTCTTCGAGCTCGCGCGAACGTTTCATCCCAGTGACGATGTGCTTCCCCGGGAAGACACCGTGCTCGCGATCGCCTTGGCCGGGCAGCGCTCGGGTTGGATTGGCGGCGACCGATCATTCGATTTGTACGACGGCAAGGGCGTCATCCAAGCAGTCATCGATCGTGTGTTTGGTCAAGCCACCGAGCTCGTTCTGGGTGAGGTGCCGGGCTTCTTGCATCCGAAGCGGTCCGCGGTCGTGACGCTTGCGTCGCGCCCGATCGGTTTCGTCGGAGAGGTTCACCCAGACGTCGGTGACGACCTGGGGCTCATTGGCCGGCTGACCTATGCGGAGCTCGACGTGTCCGGTCTGTATGAGCTGTCCGAAGAGCTCGGCCCGACGCAATCGCGCGGGCTACCGAAGTTCCCAGCGGTCGCGCGCGACATCGCGATGCTCGTCCGCGATCAGTTTGCTGCCGGCGAGATCGCCGACGCGCTCCGCGAAGCCTCGAACGGCTTGGCGGAGTCGGTCAGGCTGTTCGATTTGTACCGGGGCGATCAGATCCCAGATGGGCATCGCAGTCTAGCCTTCCGCGTGACGTACCGAGATCCCGAAGGGACGTTGACCGACAAAAGGGTCGACAAGGTCCACACATCGCTCGCAAAGCTCGCGAGCGATCGCTTCGAAGCGACCATCCGCTAGAGATTTCTCACGATGTGTAACAATACTCACTTTTCTATCAACGAGCTCGCCCCAAACCCTTGAGATTCAACCCGATTTGTGGTTCTCTCGCGCTTACCGGGCCTCTGGAGGAACAAACCGAATGACCAAAGCGGAAATCATCGACGCCGTCTACGAGAAGGTTGGGGGCTTCTCGAAGAAAGAGGCGGCAGAGGTCGTCGAGGCCGTCTTCGACACGATGAAAGACGTTCTGGCCGATGGGGAAAAGATCAAGATCTCAGGGTTCGGAAACTTCGTGGTGCGCGCCAAGCAGGAGCGCATCGGCCGAAACCCGCAGACGGGCGCCCCAATTCCGATCAGCGCGCGGCGCGTGTTGACATTCAAACCTAGCCAAGTACTCAAAACAGTGCTCAACCCGCACCGGTCCGACGACGACGGCGCTGGTTCGCACGAAGGTCTCTGAGCTCGAGCAATGACACGGCGTACCCAACTGCCCGATAAGCTGTTCTTCAAAATCGGAGAGGTCGCGGACATCGTCGGCGTCAAAGCACACGCGCTCCGCTACTGGGAGACGGAGTTCCCCGCGCTGCGTCCCAAGAAAACTCGGGGTGCGCATCGCCAGTACAGCCGTAGAGATGTCGAGCTTGCAATGCTTATTCGCCAGCTCCTCCACGACGAGGGCTACACGATTCCGGGCGCTCGCAAGCGCATCCGCGACCTGGGGCGCCATCAACGGAGCAGCCCTCCAGAGCCCCGCGCACAGCGCGAGGTCGCATTGCGGGCCGAGCTTCTCGGCCTCCGTCAGCAGCTTGGCGAGCTGCGCGACCAGCTCACCGAGGCTGAAAACCGTCCCACGGATGCTAAGCCGCTCCAGGTGACCGTGCACAAAGTAGTCCCGGTCACAGTTAGCCGCGGTCCGGAGGCC
>CAXMRM010000134.1:0-3989 GCA_964196015.1 uncultured Myxococcota bacterium | reverse complement strand
AAAACGCGATGGAGACTCGCCCCGCTTCGAGAGGTTTGCTGCTGATACAGATGAAGCTCCGAAGGCCGCAACATGAGTGAACAACGACGAACATCCTCCATCAACTTCCGAGGTCCAACGGAGTCCGATCCGATGGCTTGGGCGGACATCTGCAGCGACTCGACGTGGCAAGGCCGCTGGGTTGCACTCGACGATTGCGCGTACAACGACTCTGGTGAAGCGACCGCGGGCTTGGTCGTAGACTACGACGACAACCTCGCAGAGCTGTGTGCTCGTCTCAGTGCGGAGCGGCGCAAGCGCTGCTCGGTCGTGTTCTGCCCGCCCGCCGAATCGGCCGCCTAGCCAGGTTTGCTCCCTCGCTTAGTAGGGAGCGTCTCCGCTCGGCTCGTCTTCCGCGTCCCAGGGATGCTGCTTCTCTTCAAGGGAGATCGGCTCATCCGCGCCGGTGCACCGGTCGGGCTGGCCCCTGCGAAGCTTGACCGCGTTCCAGGGCCCGCCACCCGATAGGTCGTCGTCCATGCCCCACTCGCCCCTGACGTATTGGTCACCATCGTCGCCAATTTGGATGCGGAAGTAGCCTCGGCCCCGGCGGACCTGCGGCTTGCCGGCCACCAGCTCGCGGCGATCCTCCCACTGGAAGATCAGCAGGTCGCCCTCGACGTCGCCCTGGATTCGCCCGGCGCGCTCGTGCTTGACGTAGTCACCGATCACCTGCTTGCCGCTCTGGCAAAGGTGCATGTTGCCGTACTGCGGTGACTGCCAGACCCCATAGAAGGCCACGCCCTCGGGCAGCGGGCCGGCTTTCGGGTTCTGAGAGCCCCCGCAACCCAGCATGATCCCGAGCCATAGGGCCAGCGCTATCTGCATTGCCTTCATAGAGTCTCTCCCCGTCCCCACGATAAACGACCGTCGGGCGAAAGCGTAATTTCGGCCGCTCAGCGTATTCGGGGGACGGAAATCACGTGATAGAGGACCGCCGGACCCTCCGAAAGCAACAGGGCTAGGTCTCGGAGGCCCTCGAAGACCGAGCCATCGAGACCGAGCTGTGCGGCCGGCGGTGGGGGCTCGAGGCGATAGCTGGCGACCATCATCGGACGCAGCCGTTCACGCAGCCGCGCGGGCGCGTCGATGCTCTCCTTCAGTCGCTCGAGTGCGGTGTCCATGCCGCCGAGCTCGTCGACCAGACCATGACGGTGGGCATCTGCTGCGAGCCAGACGCGCCCGCGCGCCAGCGGCTCGATGTCCTCGACAGGCCGCCCTCGCCCGTCGGCGACCAACGCGACGAAGGAGTCGTAGAACGCGTCGAGCTCTCGGTTCATGAGGGCGCGCTCGTCGTCGCTGAGCGGACGGTGCGGCGAGAAGATGTCGGCATGGGGGCCCGTCCGGAGGACCTCCGTTCGGATGCCGACACGATCGAGGAGCTGCGATGCCATCAACCGGGCCGAGACGACGCCGATCGAGCCCGTGAGGCCGAGTGGCTGAGCGACGATGGTGTTCGCGTGGGCGGCGACGTAGTACCCACCGCTCGCGGCGACCTCGCCGAAGTAGGCGACGACGGGTTTCTTCTCTTTGACCCGGACGACCTCACGGTGGATCAGGTCGGACGCTTCTGCGGAACCTCCCGGGGAGTCGACCCAGAGCAACACTCCAAGCGCGCGGCGGTCACTGCGCGCGTGACGAAGAGCCGCCACGATGGAAGCCCGCCGGCCCGTCGGCGCGCCGGACTCCGAGATGGCGCCCTTGATGGCCACGACCGCGATGTACGGCGGGCGTCGCCACGGGCGGAAGAGCTTCGCTTCTTTGAAGTGGAGGTAGCGGTCGCCTTCGATGATCCCTTTCTTCTCGTCGACGCCGAGTTTGTCGGGCAACTCGTCTTCGTACGCAAGCGCGTCGATGAGGCGCGCATCGATCGCATCTTGTCCGCGGAACACGCCAGCCTCGAACAGCGTGCGCGTTTCGTCGGGCGTCGTGCCGGTGCGCTGGGAGAGCGCGTCGAGCAGCGCGGCCGTGTGCCCATCGATCAGGGCCTGAAGTTGCTCACGTTGGGGCTCGCTCATCGAGTCTCGGCTCACGCGCTCGACCGCAGTCTTGTATTCTTTGCGGGCGAACGGCTCGACCTCGACGCCGATGCGATCGAGAAGCGGCTTCACGTAATGCGATTGCGCGGAAAGACCGAGCAGCATGATCGTCGCTTGCGGCGCGAGATAGATTCGCTCGGCCGCTGAGGCGACGTAAAGCTCCCGGTGCCCGCCTCCGCGGGGGAGAAGCACCGTGGTGCCTTTGCCCTCGTCCCTCAGCCGGAGGATCTGCTCGCGGAGCCCGACGCAGACCGACCAGCCGGCCTGAAGAGGAGGCAAGACGAAGGCGATCCCCTCGATGCGGGAATCCCTGATCGCATAATCAGCAAGCCGGCGAATGGCCGCCAACGACGAGGTCCGCCGCAGCGAGCCGGCATCGAGAACCTTGCGGAGCCACGGCAGCGGCTGGCGGGCCTCTACGAGGCGTGGCTTGATGCGAACGACGATCCACCGGCCCTTGGGCCGTGACAGCCAACGGGCGATCGCCCAGATGGGCAGGAGCGGCACGCACAGCAGGTTCCGAATCGAGCGGAGGACTAAACGAAGCATCGCTTTTTGCCTATAGTGACGGCTTGTTATGCCGGAAGTGGTGCGGCCGTAAATCTTTACCGGCGACGGCCCCTCTGCTAGGAACTCATAGCACTGAAGAAGGTGAAGGAGCACGGCTCAAAACATGGCGACCCCCCAGATGGTGATGTACGAGGAGGAGTTTGCCCAGGTCCAGGCCGTGACCGACAGGCTGGTCCAGGATGCAAACGCACGCGTGGTCTTCGTGGTCGACAAGAACGGCCAGCTGATCAGCGCCTCGGGTGACACCGCGGATATCGATACGACTTCCCTGGCTTCGCTGGCTGCGGGTAATATCGCGGCGGCCGGAGGCATCGCGCAGCTGCTGCGGGAGCAGGAGTTCGCGACGCAATACCACGAGGGGGTTCGGCAGAACGTTCATCTCCAAGTGGTCGGTGGTCGCGTGATTCTTGTCGTCATCTTCGATAATCGGACAAGCTTGGGCCTGGTGCGGTTGCGCGTGAAGCGGGCAAACGACCAACTGGCCCGGATCTTCGAGATGGTGATGGCCAAGGCACAGGATCCTTTTCGGAATTCACCGTTCTCCGAAATAACCGATGACGACATCGACAACTTGTTCAATGATTGACTGAGAGAGGCCTGGGGGGATGTCTTTCATCAACTACTTGTCGCGCGAGATCAACTGCAAGATCGTCTACTACGGTCCTGGGTTGTGCGGCAAAACAACCAACCTGCAGTACATCTACAATCGCACCAACCCGGATGCGAAAGGCAAGATGATCTCGCTCGCGACCGAGACCGAGCGAACACTGTTCTTCGACTTCCTGCCGCTCGAGATCGGTGAGATTCGTGGATTCAAGACACGCTTTCATCTCTACACGGTGCCCGGCCAGGTTTTCTACGACGCGAGCCGCAAGCTGATTTTGAAGGGCGTCGATGGTGTGGTCTTCGTTGCGGACTCCCAGATGCTCCGCGCCGAGGCCAACAGCGAGTCGCTGGACAACCTCCGCACCAACTTGGCGGAGCAGGGTTACAACCTCGACACCGTCCCCTACGTCATCCAGTACAACAAGCGGGACATGCCCAACATCTCCCCGGTCGAAGAGCTCCGCCACATGCTCAACACCGGCAACGTCCCCGACTTCGACGCGGTAGCCACCACCGGCATAGGCGTATTCGAAACTCTCAAGTCCGTAGCCAAGCTCGTCCTAACCGAGCTAAAACGCGGCGCCGCCCGCTAACGGGACACTCTCCACCCCCCTAACTCCGCGAAACTAGAGCGTTCCTAGACAAAGGATCGCAGCAGCAAATCAATGGGGAATTCGCCGCGCGCAACGGCCGATAACGCGGGCATGCCAAGAACCGCCCGTCAGGTCCTCGAAG
>CAXMRM010000133.1:0-15976 GCA_964196015.1 uncultured Myxococcota bacterium | reverse complement strand
CCGCATACGACGCGGCGCCGAAGAAGTTGTGATACCAAAGCCCGAGCACTGCCATGACCACGGGAATGTTTTCACGGAGGGGCGCCGTCCGGAAGTGCTCGTCCACTTCGTAGGCGCCCGCGAGCAACTCTTCGAAGTGATCCATGCCGACGACGGTCGCGATCGAAAGGCCGATGGCAGACCACAAGGAGTAACGACCGCCCACCCAATCCCAGAACTCGAACATGTTCGCGGGGTCGATGCCGAACTCAATCACCGCGTCGCGGTTGGTCGAAAGCGCTACGAAGTGCTTGGGCACGGCATCCTCGGTGCCCAGCTGATCGACGAGCCACTGCCGCGCGGACCGGGCGTTGGCGAGGGTCTCCTGCGTAGTGAATGTCTTGGAGGCGACGATGAACAGCGTCGTTTCGGGCTGCACCTGACGAAGAACCTCGCTCAGGTGCGTGCCGTCGACGTTCGAAACGAAGTGTGCGCGTAGCCCCTGCTTCCAGTACGGGCGCAACGCTTCGGTCACCATCACCGGACCAAGGTCGGAGCCGCCGATGCCGATGTTGACGAGGTCGGTGATGGTGCGCCCGGTGTACCCCGTCCAGGCGCCCTCGCGGACCGAAGCCGCAAATGCGCGCATCTGCGAGAGCACTCGCCTCACGTCGGGCATCACGTCCACACCGTCGACGCTCATCGTGCGATCGCCGCGGTTGCGAAGAGCGGTATGGAGGACCGCCCTGCCCTCGGTCTCGTTGATGGCATCGCCGGAGAACATGCGCGTGATCCAATCGCGGAGTCCGCATTCCTCACAGAGTTGTGTCAGCAGCGAGACCGTTTGATCGGTGATGCGGTTCTTCGAAAAATCGAAGAGCAGGTCGCCGAGCGTGAGCGAGAAACGCGCGGCGCGCTCCGGGTCGTCGCGGAAAAGGTCGCGCATCTGGAGGTCAGCCACCTCGTCGTGATGCGAGAGCAGCGCCTTCCATGCAGCGGTCCGGGTAGGATCGACCATCGACCCTAACTTAGCCCTGCAAGGGGCCCCGTAAAGGCGATGCGCTGCACCACCCACGGGGTGAGATTATACGAGGAGCGGCGCGAGAACGAGTGCCACGATGCTCATCAGCTTCACGAGGATGTTGAGCGACGGACCCGCGGTGTCCTTGAATGGGTCGCCGACGGTGTCACCGACCACGGAAGCGGTGTGGGCTTCGCTGCCCTTCGCGTGGACCGAGCCGTCCGTCATCGTGTAGCCGCCGCTTTCGAACGACTTCTTGGCGTTGTCCCAAGCACCGCCCGCATTGGCCATGAAGAGCGCCATCGTAACGCCCGAGACGGTGACGCCGGCGAGCATGCCGCCAAGCGGCTCCGGGCCCATGGTGAAGCCCACGACAACCGGGGTCAGAATGGCGAGCGCGCCCGGCGCCACCATACGCTTGAGCGAAGCCTCCGTGGAGATCTTCACGCAGCGGGCCGTGTCCGGCTTCGCCTTGCCCTCGAGGAGCCCCGGAATCTCACGGAACTGACGACGGACCTCTTCGATCATTTCCATCGCTGCAATGCCGACCGCCTTCATCGCCATCGACGAGAACAGGAAGGGGAGCATGCCGCCGATGAACAGGCCGGCCATGACGAGCGGCTTCGAGATGTCGATGCCCGTGATGCCTGCGGTCTGGGCAAACGCAGCGAAGAGGGCGAGAGCGGTCATGGCTGCTGAGCCGATCGCGAAGCCCTTGCCGATGGCCGCGGTGGTGTTACCCACGGCGTCGAGCTTGTCCGTGCGCTCACGAACCTGAGGCTCCTGATGGCTCATCTGGGCAATGCCGCCGGCGTTGTCGGCGATCGGGCCGTACGCGTCGACCGCGAGCTGAATGCCCGTGGTGGAGAGCATGCCGAGCGCCGCGATCGCCACGCCGTAGAGGCCTGCGACATTGGCCGCGACGACCACGCCTGCTGCGATGACGAGAATGGGCATAGCGGTCGACTGCATGCCGACGGCGAGCCCCGTAATGATGTTGGTGGCGGTGCCGGTCTTGCTCTGCTCGGCGATGCTGTCGACCGGCCCCTTGCCCATCGAGGTGTAGTAGGAGGTGATGAGACCGACGAGGACGCCCGCGGCAAGACCGGCGACCGTCGCATAGCCCACCTGCATCCAGGTCACGAGTTGGCCGTGCGCGTTCGTCGCGCCGCCTTCAGGCCACATGTAGCGTGCGATGCCGCAGGTTGCGACAGCCATGACGCCTGCGGCGCCAAAAGCGCCCATGTCTAGGGCGTGCTGCGGATTGCCACCCTCTTTGGTGCGGACGAAAAACGTGCCCACGATCGAACAAATGATGCCCGCGCCTGCGATGACCAGGGGCAAGACGACAGGGCCGACGCTGCTGCCGCTCGACACGGCGTCGAAGCCGAGCGCGAGGACCATGGCACCAATCATCGCGCCGACGAAGGACTCGAAGAGGTCGGCGCCCATGCCAGCGACGTCGCCAACGTTGTCGCCGACGTTGTCAGCAATGACGGCGGGGTTACGGGGGTCGTCCTCTGGAAGACCGGACTCGACCTTGCCGACGAGGTCGGCGCCTACGTCCGCGGCCTTGGTGTAGATGCCACCGCCGACACGCGCGAAGAGGGCGATCGAAGAGGCGCCCATCGAGAAGCCGGTAATGACGTTGACCGTGCGAGTGAGCTCCCAGCCGAGCACGTTCATGAAGACGAGGTAGAGCACACTAAGACCGATTGTCGCGAGACCGACGACGGTCATGCCCATGACGGTGCCGCCTGAGAACGCCACGTTGAGCGCCGGGGCCAGTCCGATGCGCGCCGCCGCCGTGGTTCGCACGTTGGCGTTGGTCGCGACCTTCATGCCGGCCCAGCCCGCTGAAGCCGAAAGGACGGCGCCGAACACGAAGGCGCCGGCGATCTGCCAGCCGCGCTCCGGGTCGCCATAGTACGCGGCCGCCAGAATCGCGCCAACGGCGACCACGAAGATCGCCAGGACGCGATACTCGGCCCGGAGGAACGCCAAGGCGCCTTCCTGAATCTGAGCGGCGATGTCGACCATGTTCGCGTCGCCCGGATCCTGTTTAGAAACCCAACTCGCCTTCATCCAGGCGAAGAGAAGAGCAAGCACGCCTGCTGCGGGGGCTGCGTAAATCAGATTTTGCATATGCGCTGAACCTCTAGTTGAGCCCGACCCCGGTTAACTGCTGGTGGGCGGCGCGTTTCTACAAGATTTGAAAATGAGGTCAAATGCAGGGTGAGTGGCTCAGACAGATCCCTAGAATTACAGGCGAATTAGCTCGCTCGGGCTTCGGCAATGGCCTGCTTGGCCGCAGCGAAGTCGGATGGGCCCTGCACGCTCACCCGCCCGGCTCCCTTGTCGATTCGGACCAGAAGGCCGCTCAACACCCTGCCCGGACCCACTTCAACGAAGAGCGAAACCCCGTCGGCGGTCATTGCGCGAACGCTTTCCTCCCACAGAACCGGTCGGCTCACCTGACGAATCAGCGCGTCCTTTGCAGCAGCAGCGTCGGTGACGGGCACGGCGTCCACATTGACGTACACCGGCACGCGGGGGTCCGAAAACACGATCCGCTCGATGTCCCCGCGCAGGCGCGCTTCCGCGGGCTCCATCAGCGTCGAATGAAACGGCGCGCTGACCGGAAGGGTGCTGGCGCGCGCCCCCGCTGCTTTCAGCTTGGTCCCTGCCTCGCTCACTGCCGCCGCCTCTCCGGCGATCACGATCTGCTGAGGGGAGTTGTAGTTGACCGCCTCGACCAGTCCCGGGACTTCCGCGCAGATCCGCTCCACCAGGGTGCGGTCGGCTTTGAGCACCGCTGCCATGGCACCTTCACCGTAAGGCACCGCCTCTTGCATGTACTGACCGCGCTTTCGCACGAGCCGCACCGCGTCGGCGAAGTCGAGCGTACCGGCCGCGACGTGCGCGGAGTATTCGCCGAGGCTGTGACCGGCCACGGCGTCGAACGGCTCATCGAGCGCGCGGAGAACCGCAATCGATGCCGTCAGAACCGCGGGCTGAGTATTGGCGGTGAGCTTGAGGTCATCCTCGGGACCTTCGAAGCAGAGTCGCGACAGCTCTTCACCGAGCGCCTCATCAGCTTCTTCGAACACCGCCCGCGCTGCATCCGAGGCTTCGAATGCTTCGTGGCCCATGCCCACCTTCTGGCTGCCCTGACCGGGGAAAACCAATGCGACCTTGCCCATGGCCTGCGTCCATAGCACGATCTCTACGAGGCTTCGCTTGGAAGAACGACCAAACGCAGAGAATGCCGAGCACCTGAGCGCGCTTTCGATCGGCCACTTCGTCCTTTCCGCAGTGGCGCTTCTCGGCGCGGCTCCGATGCTGATGTACGGAGTTGCGGGTACAAAGCTCATGGACGAATTCGGCAGCGACCTGTCGATGGCGATGGGGAACATTCCGGGGCAACCGGGCGGGGACCTGTTCGGGGGCAGCCCCGACGCCATGGTTCAAGAGCTGGGCACGCTGCTGACCACCATGATGGTGGCCGTCGTTCTCCTTTCGGTGGTGAGCGCCGTCCACCTGCTGGTCGTTGGCGTCATGATCCGCCAACGCCGATGGTGGACGTTCTGCTACCTCACCGGCTGGGGCGAGTGCCTCATGTTCCCCTTCGGGACAATCCTCGGCATCTTCACAATCATCGTGCTGTCACGTCCCTCGGTGAAGCGGCTATTCGGCGTGGATTGACCAGGCGATTGACAAGCGCCCTGCCCGGCCTTAGCGAAGGGCGTTGAGTGGAGGCTGCGCAATGGTTGACGCCGAAGTGTTGGAAGAACGAATTCGTCAGGGTATGGACAGCGTGTCCCACCTCGTGGTGAGGGACCTCACCGGCACCAAGGATCACTGGGAAGCGCTGATCGTGTCGGAGGCTTTTGTGGGCAAAACACCCATCGAACAGCACCAAATGGTCTACGCGGCCCTGGGCGAGCTGATGGCCGGGCCTGTTCACGCACTTGCGCTCAAGACCTACTCGCCCGAGAGTTGGGCTCAGCAAGAGGGTTAGACAATGGAAGATACCTTGCGAGAACGCATTCAGGGCATCATCGACAGCAACGATGTGGTCCTTTTCATGAAGGGCACCAAGCACTTCCCCCAGTGCGGCTTTTCGGCGACCCTCGTCGAGGTGCTGCGCCGCTCCGGCTCGGAGTTCCAGGACGTGAATGTCCTCGAAGATCCAGACATCCGGCAGGGAATCAAGGAGTTCGCCAACTGGCCAACGATCCCGCAGCTTTACGTCCATGGTAAGTTCCTGGGCGGCTGCGATATCATTCGCGAGATGTACGAGAAGGGTGAACTCGACGCCGTGCTTTCTGCTAAAGAATCCTGAGGCGTCAGCCCGATGACAGAGCTGCTCGGCGGCAAATACGAGGTCTTGGAGCTCGCCGGCGAAGGCGGGATGGCTAAGGTATATCGCGGGCAGACGCATGGGGCCGCCGGCTTCACGCGGCCCGTTGCGATCAAACGCGTCCTCGCGCCACTGAGTCAGAACCCCGAGTTCCTCAAGATGTTCGTCGAGGAGGCGCGCGTCATCTCGGAGCTGGACCACCCGAACATCGCGCAGATTCACGACTTCGATCGCGACCGCACGGGCGAGTACTATTTGGTCCTCGAGTGGGTCGAGGGCCTGACACTCGCCGAGTGGCGCCAGGGATATCGGGCACACGGCAACCACACGCCCTGGAGTCTGACGGCAGCCATCGGAATCGAGGTCCTCGAAGCCCTTCACGCTGCGCACGCGAGAGAGGATGCCGAGGGGAGGCCGGCGCCAATTTTCCACCGTGACGTGACACCGCAAAACGTGATGCTGAGCAACTGCGGTGTCGTGAAGCTGACGGATTTCGGGCTAGCGCGGGCGATGGATCGCAGCTCGATCACGAAGCCCGGTTTCGTGAAGGGGAAGCTCTCCTATCTTGCGCCCGAGCTGACGTACGAAGCAGAGCCGAGCGCCCAGACCGACGTGTTCAGTGTCGGTGTGGTGCTTTGGGAGGTCCTCGCCGGTGAAAAGCTTTTCAAAGGCGAAGACCCACTCACGGTCGTGGGCACGGTCCGTGACATGGAAATCCCAGACCTGGCGGAGTTTCGCGACGACCTGCCTGAGCGCTTGCCAGAGATCATCCGCAAGGCACTCCGACGCAATCCGATCGAACGGTATGTCACCAGCAGAGATATGGCGCGCGACCTCGCGGCCCTCCTACGCTCCACCGAAGAAATTACGGACTCACACCTAATCTCGCAAAGCGTGCGATGGGCACGCGAGCAACTCGACCGCACTCGGCCAAGCGAACCCGCAACCAAACCCTTCGCTGCGCGAGACGCGCTTGCCAAAGCGGGCTCCGCCGACGAAACCATCCCCGACACCAACATTCCCCTAACCCGCCGCAAGTAAGAGGGAACAGTCCCCTTCTTAGAGGAGGTCGAAGCCTAGGCCGGCGGCGATGGAGAGGGCGACGAAGGGGGGGGTCATGCCGATGACGGCGGCGATCATGTAGTCGCGGAAGGTCACGCCGGACATAGCGAGCGTGTAGTTCACCGGAGGGATCGCCCATAGGAAAAGGCGGATGACGATCATCGAGCGAATGGGCTGTTGCTCGAGGCGGTCGAGGGGCTTCTGAAGAAACGGCCGTTTGATGTTGAGGTCCTTTAGGGGCTGGCCGCCGATGGTGCGCACGATGGCGAACGAAACGGCGACGGAGATCGTCGCTGCGATGACCGACGCAACCGATCCCCAAACCGGGCCGTAAGCGAGCCCCGAAACCATGACGAAGAGGAAGCCGGGGATATAGAGCAGCTGACCCACGCAAAAGACCGCCACGAACACGGCAAACCCTGCGACCCCTGCTACCCGCATCCACTCTCGAATGCCGTCGACCGTGAGCCCGTCGGTGAAACCAGTCGTTCGCCCAATCGCGTAAGTGCCGATGAGGAACACGGCCAGCAACGTCAGGCGAACCCAGGTGTTGTTCACGGATCGCAGTAATACACAACACCGCCTCCAAGGCCAGGGGCGAAGCCCCGTGGCCGGCGCGGAGCGACGGTTTTACGGGGGCGCCTTTACGGGGGGGCGAGCAGGTCGAGCGGGTTCCGTGTGACTCGGTTCGAGCCGTCGAGCGAATTGATGTCGATGCGGCTCAAATCGACGCGCGGCGAGAAAATGGCCTCGTGAAACGAATCGACGACGCGCTGGGCATAGCTCTCACCCGTTTCGTCCTCTTCGAGCTCCGCTTCGCTGCAACCCCAGGCGGTTCCGGTGCGACCGAATAGGCAAATCCGCGACCCGTCGACTTGGATGCGAAGCCCGTCGCTCGATCTCTCGAAACGCGGCGAACGCATGATGGACTTTGCGAGGGTGCGGTCGATTTCGGCGCTGCCCGATTCCACCTCCACGGGGAGCGCCCACCCCAACCGTCGGAAGAGCCCAGGATCGGTGGCGAGGACTTCTTCGTAGAGCGCTGTGGTTTCGCGTGGATCGGAAAGCGACTTCGCGAGGACCGCGAGAACGCGTTCTCGCAGGAGCGCGTCTCCCGGTTGCAACCCCTTGAGCGCGCGCTCGGCATGTTCGATCGCCTCCTCGTACTCACGCTGGGCCAACGAGACCTCAGCGAGCACGGCCTCGTAGTAAGCGGCGGCGCCTTTTCGAGGGTCCTCCTCGCCGACCTGCTCGACCGCGGCTCTGACCACCCCTGGACCGAGCGCACCGATGAGCTCGCCCAAGAACCACGGCGGCATCACCGCGCTGCGGGCCGTCCCGACTGCGAACGTCCCGACGAATCGCGCTTCGTCATCGAGGAAGCGAGCCACCTGCCGCGCGCTCATCCACGCCTCGAAGCGCAACCAAAGCGCCTTCGCCTGCGCCCAGCCGCGCGCATAGAACGGCTTGGCCGCGGACCGCTCCACGGTCATCTCCGCCAACATCAAGCGCGCCTGCCTATCGAGAAGCGCGACGATGCTCCGGTCCTGCTGTGGGTCGCGGCTATTGTGCGCCCTCCGGTCCGGCAGCACGGAAGCCTTGTCCGTAATTCGCAGTGCTTCGTCGGGCCTTCCCATCAACAATAGAAACGCGGCGAGCGAGCGGCGCGCTTCGTTGCGGTCCGAGTCGCGCACGTGCGCTGGACGGTCTGCGCGGTGACGAGGCACCTCCCTGAGCGCAGACAACGCTTCGGCAAAGCGCCCTGCCCTCATGTAGAGATCGGCGAGCTCGAGCCAGGGGTTCCCATACCAGGAGAGCCCACTCTTGGAAGCCTCCATCAAGAGACGCTCCGCTTCGTCGAATCGGAACACCGACCTGGCGGCCTCGGCGTAGTTGCCGAGATCGACCGCCGTCGCGGTTCCAAAATGGGTGCTCCCATATTCGACGGCCTCAGCGCACACTTCGTAACTCTTCACATCGTCGCCGGCTTCGAACTCGATCGCACACAACGCGTTCTTGGCTCGTTCGATTTGGTAAGGGTCACCAGTGGCCAAGCCCTCCTCGGCGGCCAGTCGCGCTTTGTCGAACTGACGCTTCTTCATGAGAGGCCAGGCGAGCTCAGCTTTGAGCTGAGGAGTGTAAAGCTCGTTGTACCTGTACATGAACCCGAGCTGCTCGTCGTAGTGCTCGAGATCGCCGTGCGCCTGCGTCAGCGCAACCAGGATGCGCGCGTGCCATCTCCACGGCTGACTCGGCGTGGGTTGCACGCCCTCTCGGGCTTCGAAGAGACTGAGCGCGCGCGTTTCGTGAAAGAGCGCCTTGGGGAAATTCGCCTCGCCGTAGTGCTGCGCCGTGCCCAATGCGAGATGCGCGACGTAGGAGTTCGGCTGCTCCTTCATGTACTTTTCGGCTTCTTCTCGTGCCCTCACATAACGCTCGCTCTCGACCAAGCCCCACAAGGCGAGCTCCTCGACCTCCGCCTCTTCGCCTTCGAGCAGAAGGGGTGCCACCATTTCCTCTGCCGCGGCCGACGACGCCCACAGGGCCGCAGCGATCACGACGGCGGCGAAACCAGCTGATGACGACGGGCGCATCCTCACCCGCGACGCAGGCTCACCCGGGCGAGCTTTTCGATCTCGACGGCGGTGGCCTCGGCGATCAGGGCGTCGACATCCTCCACGCCAGGAGCGCACTCGAGCCTGTGCTTGAACACGTAAGGGGCCAAGAACTGGACGTCTTCGGGCGACACGAAGTCCCGGCCGTGGATCACGGCGCGCGCCTGAAGAGCGGGTAGCAACAGGACGAGCGCGCGGGTAGACACGCCTTGGAGGACACGTGAATCACTTCGCATCAAGCGCGCCAAATCCACCAAGGCTTCCTTGACCACGGGCGCGACATGAACGGCATCGCGGGTCTGACGTCGCGCCGCAAGAATCTCCGCACGGGTCACGCCCGGATGATCGCGAGCCACCTCGAGGCTTGCGCGCGGATACTGGTCCAGCACCTCCAGCTCGGACGCGCGGTCGATGTGCTTCATCTCGATCTTGAAGAGGAATCTGTCGAGCTGCGGAGTCGGAAGCGGATACGTGCCTGCCAAGTCGAGCGGGTTCTGTGTGGCGATGACGAAGAAGAGGTCGTCGAGCAGGTGTGACTCGTTATCGACTGTCACCTGCTTTTCAGCCATCGCTTCGAGCATCGCCGCCTGCACTTTGGGCGACGTGCGGTTGATCTCGTCAGCCAGCACGATATGCGCGAACACCGGGCCGCGGCGAAACGAAAAGCGGCCGGTCTCGATGTCGAAGATGTTGGTGCCAGTGATGTCGCTCGGAAGCAGGTCAGGGGTGAACTGGATGCGGCGAAACGCGGCGACTCCGCTCGTTCCGTCACCCTCTGCGAGCGAATTGCCGAGAGCCCGCGCGAGGGTGGTCTTGCCAGAGCCCGGATAGTCTTCGAGAAGCACGTGCCCGTCGGCGAGCAGCGCGATGAGCACCAGCTCTACCACGTCGTCCCGACCTCGAACGGCCGCGCTCAAACGAGCGCCCAAGCGCTCTGCAACCTCGCGCGCGCCGTTCAAAGTGTCTTCGATGGGTGCCTGAATCGCTTGCTGCATGTCAGCTCCGAGCTCCGTGTATGAAGGATGGCATCATTTTGAACGTAACCAAGACCAAGGAGTGACTAACCCCAAAAGCCGCTTCCAAAGCGGAAACCCCCGGCGGATGTCACGCCGGACGTTGACCGCCTCGTCGCGCAGTTGGCGTGGATCGGACTCGTGCCCGCCGAACGCGGCAGCAAGGTGGGCGGTCGTCAATGGCTCGAACGACGGCAGCCGATCGCGGATGGGGCTCGCGAAGGACTCGCGAGACTCGCCGAGCTCTCTCCGAATCGCAATCTCGCCGATTCGATCGAGCTCGGCCCGGTAGACCACCCTCGGCAGTGCAGCGGCGCGGGCCCAACTCGGAGCAAGCCTGCGCCACACCTTCACCGAGTAGAGAAACACGAGAACACAGGCAAGCAGCGCCAAGAGCCATGTTCCCACCGTCAACGTCATGCGCCGCGCAAGCTCTTTGAGCTTGGGCAGATCGGTTGCGGAGAGCGGAATAGGAGACGCCCCTCGAGCGAGCTCTCCGAGAAGCCGCTGCAAATCGGCATCCATGGGCTGCTCGGGCGGATCAAGCGCGCGCTCCGGATACACATCCAACACCACCCAACCAAAACCGTCGATGTAGATCTCGGGCCAAGCGTGCGACGCCGCGCCGGACAGGAGAAGCGAGGAGCCACCCTGACGCGCCGACTCGCTGACCGCGTAGCCGGTGGCCACCCGTGCGGGAACGCCGAGGCCTCGCATCAGGTAGGTCGCCGCGTGGGCGAAGTGCACGCAATAGCCAGTTTGATCGCCGAACAGGAAGCTAGCGGTGGGATCCTCCGCGCCGCTGTGCTCGTTCTTGAGGCTGTAGATTCCCTCTCGCCCGAGCCAGCCGGTGATCGCGAAAGCTTTGGCGATCGGATTGTCCGCGAGTCCGTCCGGCAGCCCTGCGGCGATCTCGGCTCCAAGCTCGGCGTACCGCGGATCGGGCGGAGCCTCGGTGTAGTGCGCCCACTGTTCTTCGGACCAGTCGGGCGAGCCCGGGCGACCATCGAGCATCGAGGCGTAGTCCGCGGTGAGTACGCCGGACGTCGCGCGGTAAACACGCCGGAATCGATTCGGCGATGGGTTTTCTAACGGCTCGACCTCGATCGGGGCCTCGAGCGCAAAGGGCTGCGTATGGTCGGCCATCAGCGCGACAGTGGTTTCGAGCGGTTGCCGATTCTCATTTACCGGTGGCGCGTCTTCGATCTCGATGAGGCGCGTCGGGAAGTGCGGAATCAGATCGTCGTCGACATCCTGACGTCCCGAGACCACCAGCTTTCGGCCATTGTACTGACTGAACGCGCCCTGCCGGAAGTAGTAGACACCGCTCGGAGGTGAGTAATCGTCATGAAAGAGCACGACTGCGACCGGAACGCGGGACCCTCCGGTGTTGTACCTGTTCCGGAACTCGAGCTCGCTAGCGGCAGGCCCGCCTCGGTCTCGTTTCTCGCCTTTGCCGCCCTCGGACTTATCGGGGCGAAGACCGAGCCCCCCTCCTCCGTCCGGAGGGGGAGGCATGCCGATCATCGGCGTCGCCAGGACGATCACCGCGAGCAGCAGCGCGATCACGCCGAGGTTGACAACGGCTCGGCCAAACCTTCTCTCTCGCAGCAACAGCACCAAGCCAAACACCGTGGCGGTACCACCCATGAAGAGGAAGAGCCACGTCGGGTCCCAACCGAGCGCGATGATCCAGTCCGCCAAGTAGAATGGCCGGTTGATCGCGCCGTGACGATGCGGAATGAAGAGCTGCGCAAACGCGACAACAACGAGAAGAAGCTCGAAGACCGCGAAGATCGCCCTCCGCGTCGAGCAAGCCCGCATCATCGCACTGGCGATCGCGGCCACCAACAGCGCAGTCAGCGTGCCCGCGAACCGGAGCGCGCCGACCGGACCCAACGCAGCGGCCAGCACGGAACCGTGGGTCAGTGAAGAGCGAAACCAAGCGACCATCGCAATCAGCAGGACCGCGACGACGACGAGCGCCGAGGTGCGCAAGCGCGTGCGCCCGAGTTTGGCTCCGACCAGGCATCCGCCGAACCCGCCGAGGAAAGCCGCAAGGACGGAGCCGGAGGGAGCCATGGTCGCTACCAGTAGGCTCCAACCGAGGCCGTGGATCGTGGCTCTTCCGAGCTCGGCGACGGCGCCGGCGACCCCCGCCGACCCGGGCTGTGTGGTTGCCGTCATGCGGCGCTCCTGCGGGCCGAGTCCAGATGCCTCCCGTCGCCGAGCACCCTCCCAGTCACCCGATCGATGATGACGACCTCGCAACGAAGCTGACCTAACGCCCGGCCGACGCGCTCGAGATCACCACGCTCGACACCGGATGAGCCGACCGGCGTGAGAAGCCATCGCCGCCAGCGCGACTGAGCATGCAAGTCGTGAACGGCGTCGACCGCAATGACGACACGGACACGGCCGTAGCGCCGGGCCGTGAGCGAGCGTATCTGGTCGAGCCACGGTCCCATGGTCGGAGGCGCGAATACCACGAGCGCAGCGGGCCCTCGCGGATCCACCTCTGCCAAGAAGCGCTTCATGCCACTCCCGCTTTGGCCCACAAAACTCGATGACCTCACCACCTTGTGGAGCGCCTCGGAACGCTCCGACGTCGCCTCCGGAGAGCCATCGGCCGCGAACTGCCAGTCCATGCCAAGCGCTTCTTCCTCGATGGCCGCCCGTGCCGCTGCGGCGGCCGCTTCGTCGTGTGCGCCGGCGACGAGATAGGCGATTGTCCTGCGGGCTCGACTCAGTGCGCGCTCTGGGGTGCGCACCATCAGCTTGCGCGTACGGCTGAAGACCTTCCAATGAATGAAACGCGCGGAGTCGCCCGGCACGTATCTCCTGAGCTCGACCCGATCGCCGTCCTCGAGCCCCATCGGATGCGGGTACTCCTCCCCGCCGGTCAGGGAGGCGAGAACCGGCAAACGCCGCATTCCGCCTAGGTGGGGAAGCACCTCGATGGGCCCGGGTTGGCAATGCCGAAAGGCGATTCGCGACAGCCCGAACGCATCCTGAACCACGACCCGACGTGTGATCGATGGGAAAATACCCCGCCGCCGGAGCATCACCCTCTCGCGAAGCCGCCCGCTCTCGGAAACCTGCTCGGCGACTGCGGCGTCAGGCGACACCCAGGTCCAACTCACCTGCACCAACGGAAGCCACCACAAGGACGGGAGCGAGAAACCCGTGGGCAAAGGTGCCCCGGTCTCGAACGTCGACGTCGACCAACGAAACGACGCGCGCCTGAGCCGCAGCCAAAGCCCGAGTGTGCTCGACGCGACGACCAGGGTCGAGATCGCGAGAAGACCCGCACCGCCGTAGCCGAGCACCAGCAGGACCAGATCGAGCTTCTTGAAGCCAAAGCTGAGCAAGGCCACGGACGCGACCAGCGCCAGCGCCATGCCGAGCGCGGTAAACGGCCAGAGATCAGCAGCGCGGCGCACCATCCGTCGAACGCGCGCCAGCAGCCGTGCTGCCGTTCCGGAAAGTGCGTTCGGAGGCCTCATGCTCACGATCGTGCCACGGGACAGCCGCTTGGGCCGCCGGGAGTGTCTTGACAGGCCTAGAGCCAGGGCTACCCTCCGCCAGCCCTGCGAAAAGCAACGGATCACACGCGAGAGAGAATATGACCGATGTGATGATCGACGCGCTGCATTTGACCAAACACTACGGTCCGGTCACCGCCCTCAAGAACGCTACTTTTCAAGTCAACCGGGGAGAGGTCGTCGGTTTCTTGGGCCCTAATGGCGCCGGGAAAACCACGGCGATGAAGATACTCACGTGCTTCATCGCGCCCTCCGGAGGGACTGCCCGCATCGGCGGCGCCGACATCTTCGACGACCCGATCGCCGTCCGCGAAGCGATCGGCTATCTACCCGAGAGCACTGCGCTCTACACCGAGATGCTAGTGCTCGAGTACCTCGAATTCGTTGGCAAGATGCGTGGGCTCCGCGGCTCCGGGCTCCATACGAGGCTTCGAAAGGTCGTCGAGGAGACCAGCCTGGGCGACGTCATCGGCAAGAGCATCGGCGAGCTTTCGAAAGGCTTCCGCCAGCGCGTTGGCCTCGCGCAGGCCCTTATTCACGAGCCCCCGGTGCTGATCCTCGACGAGCCGATGAGCGGTCTCGATCCGAACCAGGCCGCCGAGATTCGCCAGCTGATTCGCGAGATCGGCCGCGAGCGCACCGTCATTCTGTCGACCCACAACCTGGCGGAGGTGCAGGTCACCTGCGGGCGCGTCCTGATCATCTCGCAAGGTCAGCTCGTGGCAGACGACACACCAGAAGAACTCGCCGCACGGGGCGGCAAGCCGCGCTTCGTCGCGACCCTCCAGAAGAACGGCCACAGTGCGTCCGACATCCGTGAAGCGTTTTCCGTTATCGGCGATGCCCACAGCGTGAAGGAGCAAACCGGCGCCGCGACCGGCGAAGTGGTCCTCGAGCTCGTGCCGAAGGGCAACCAAGACCTGCGCGCGGACATCTTCCAGGCGGCGGTGTCCGCCAACCTCGTGCTCCTCGGCCTCGAGCAGCGTGGCGAAAACCTCGAAGACATCTTTCGACAGCTCACGACGGGCGACGCGGAGGCGTCATCATGAGACACATCCTCACTATCGGCGGGCGCCAATTCCGAAGCTACTTCAACGGGCCCGTCGCTTACATCGTCATCTGCATCGTCATGCTGACGTTGGGCTTCTTCTTCTGGAACACATTCTTCCTCTTTGGCCGCGCGAGCGCTCGCGAGATGTTTCGCTGGTTAGGCCTCATCCTCGTATTCGCCCTCCCGGCGCTGACGATGGGCCTCCTCGCCGAAGAGAAACGCACCGGCACGATCGAACTTCTCATCACCATGCCAGTGACCGAGGCCCAGGTGATCCTGGGCAAGTTCCTCGGAGTCCTGGGGCTTTACGCGGTGCTCCTAGCACTCACCGTGGCATACCCGATCAGCGTCTCCACCCTCGGCAACCTCGATTGGGGCCCGGTATGGAGCGGCTATCTCGGCTTGTTCCTACAAGGATCGGCCGTTCTCGCCATCGGCTTGATGGCGTCGAGTTGGACCAGTAATCAGTTGATCGCGCTGTTCGTCGCGCTGACCTTGAGCGTGTTCTTCTGGGTAATCGACAAGTTCTTGGCGCTGCTTCCGACGAACGCGGCCTCCGCGCTGGAGTGGCTGTCGTTCGACTACCACTTTCAAAGCATGTCGCGGGGGGTGATCGACCTGCGTGACGTTCTCTTTTTCTTCTCCGTGACCGTATTCGCACTGGCCCTCGCGTTTCGAGCATTGGAATCGCGGCGGTGGAGCTGAACGATGTCATCCAAAGTTCAAAAACGCGCCGCTAGCGAATCGTTGCTCTTCCTTTTGTTCGTGGGCGGCATCCTCATCCTTCTCAACGTGCTCACCGCGTACTTCCCCTCGCCCCGGGTAGACCTGACCCAGAACGGACTGTTCTCGTTGGCCGAGGGTTCCGAACGGCTCGCTGCGGGCCTCCACGACCGCCTCGAGGTCACGGCGTACTTCACCGAGAATCTCCCGCCTCCCTTCAACGCCACCGAACGCCACGTGCGCGATTTACTCTCTGAATACGCGGCAACGTCGAACGGCCAAATTATCGTTCGCTTCATCAATCCGAACGACGAGGCGAAGCAGGAGGCAGCACGCGCCGATGGCGTGCAACCGGTCGCACACCAGAAGATCGAGGAAGATCAGGTCGCGGTCGTCGAGGGCTACCGGGGCATGGTCCTGCACTACCTCGATGAGACGCGGACGATTCCGGTCATTCAGGATACGACCGGACTCGAGTACATCATCACGTCCGCGATCAAGGAGCTGGTCGGCGAGCGCAAGCCCATCGGCATCATCGGCGGCCACGGAGGCCCCAGCCTCGAGCAGGGACTGACGAGCCTGAGGTCCGTCCTGGCGCTCTATG
>CAXMRM010000132.1:0-12690 GCA_964196015.1 uncultured Myxococcota bacterium | reverse complement strand
GTGAGTGAGTGCAAGACGACGATCACGTCCTCGCGCGCTTCGATGATCTCGTCGAGGTAGAGGATCGCGCCGGCACGGACGGCACGTGTGACCGGGCCGTCTTGCCAAATCGTCTCGGCACCCCTGATCAGGAACCGGCCGACCAAATCGATCGACGAGGTCTCGTCGTGGCAGGAGACCGTGATCAAGGGCAGCTCGAGCTGAGCAGCCATCGCCTCGACGAACCGTGTCTTGCCGCAACCGGTTGGTCCCGCAAGCAAGAGCGGCAGCCTCTGGCGATGGGCGTGTTGAAAGAGTTCGACCTCTCGACCGACAGGGCGATACCAGGGTTGGTTCGCGTTCACCCCTCGACTTCACCCGCCGGTCCACCGTACCGGATGAAGTTGTAGATGAACGCGACGACGCCCAGCGTGAAGAGCGACGCCGCTAGGATGAGCCCGATGAAGTGCACCTGGAGCTCACGCTGAACGTCGAGGAACTCCATGCCCGCGCGGCGCTCGAGGTAGACCTGCGCTACGCCGGCCACACCGAACGCAACCGTCATCGCGACCATGCCGATGTTGGTCGCCCAGAAGGCAAACGTCGCGCTTGGCGTATCGAAGAGCTTGCGGCCAGTCAGCAGCGGCAGGGCGTAGGTGATGATGGCGAGAACCAACATTGCGTAGGCGCCCCAGAACGCCATGTGGCCGTGCATCGCCGTTACGAGCGTGCCGTGGGTGTACAGGTTCACCTGCGGCAGCGTGTGCGCAAAGCCGAGGAGGCCGGCGCCCACGAACGACATGACGCAGCAACCCACGGTCCAAAACAGGGCGATCCTGTTTGGATGGTTGCGTCCGCCCTTCTTGGCGAGCGCAAGGCCGTAAATCGCCATGCCCAAGAACGCGAGCGGCTCGAGGGCGCTGAAGATGCCGCCGATCCACAGCCAGTAGCTTGGCGTGCCGATGAAGTAGTAGTGGTGGCCCGTGCCGAGAATGCCCGAGAGAAAGGTGAAGCCGACTATGACGTACAGCCACTTCTCGACGATCTCGCGGTCGACGCCGGTGAGCCGGATCAACAGGTAGGCGAGAATGCCGCCCATGATGAGCTCCCACACGCCCTCGACCCAGAGGTGAACGACCCACCAACGCCAGAACGCGTCGTGCGTCTGGTGGTCAGTCGGGATCATCCCCGGCAGGTACAAGAGCGCCGCCATCAAGAGGCCGAAGAAGAGCACGATCGAGGTCGTGGTCATCTTGGGCGCCTTCCAAACCGTCATGCCGATGTTAGCGACGAAAAGAAGAACGTCGACGACGACCAGGTAGTCGAGCGGACGCGGAATCTCGAGAAACTTCCGTCCCTCCCACCAGCCGAAGTGGAAGCCAATGATGGCGGTGACACCCACGACGACCAGCGCGATCAACTGCACGTAGGCGAGCCTCGGCCAGTAGATCGGCCGCTCGCATTCATCCGGAATGATGAAGTACGCGGCGCCCATGAAGCCCGCCAGCAACCACACGACCAACAAGTTGTTGTGCGAGGCGCGCGCGACGTTGAAGGGAATCCACGGGTGCAACACGTCGAAGCCGGCGTGCGCAAACGCCATGATGAAACCGTAGATCAGCTGCAAGCTCAGCAGGAGCATGCACGTCGCGAAAAACCAGTATGCGACCTTTTGCGATTCGTACTTCATAGCCCCGCCTCTCGTTGCTTGGAGAGAAAGATGACAACTTCGTTGCGTTGCTCGTCCGTGAGCTCGAGCTTCGGCATCTGGGTGCCGGGCTTCACTGCCTGCGGATCGGTGATCCACCTCATGAGGTATCCTCGGTCGAAGCGATCGCCTACGCCGTCGAGCGCCGGCCCGATGGTGCCGCCGAGGCCGCCCAACGAGTGACACGCGGCGCAGACCTGCCTGAAGATCTCGGGACGCTCACCACCGGGAATCGCAATGGGGGCTGCTGCGGCCAAGCCGATCGTGGGCTCGGGCGGGAAGCCGTTGAGGTCCATGCGGCCGATCCACTCGAAGAAGGCGATCATGTCCTTGATCTGCTCTTCGTTGAGATCGTACGTCACCATCCTGCGCTGCCCTGGATAGACCGCCTCCGGGTCTTTCAACATGGCGGCGATGAACGCCGGTCCGCGGCGGTCGTACACGCGCGTGAGCTCCGGGGCGTAATAGGCGCCCTCGCCGAGCAGCGTGTGACACCCCATGCAGTTGTTTTCCTCCCAGATCCGTTTTCCCCGCACGACCGATTCGGTCAGGTCGCCCGCGTTGGTCTGGGCCGGAATGCGCTGGAACGTGTCGACCGTGAGCCAAATGAAAACCGCGCTGAAAAGCAGCGTCCCCGACAAGAAGAACGCGCGCGCGGCAGACTTCGACAGCATGGTCACCTCCTCTCCCTAAAAACTGGCGAATGCACCTCGGAGACCCCGGTCTCCAAACGATGGGCCGGATGCTAGCGAGGGAAGCCATAACTGCAAGAGCGATTGGGCCTTTTTGGGGCCTCGCGCAAAATTTGCGCGAGATGATGGCACCCTCAAGGACGTGTCAGCTTGAATAGGTCGGCGGTTTCTTGAACGAGGCACGCGAACACTGCCCCGAGGAGGCCGAAGCGCAGAGTTGGGCTCTTGCCCTCCGCAAGCAATCGCATCTGGGCGACGCTCATCATCACCTGCGAGGTGCCGCCCAAACGGCCGAGCCCGGGCATAGCGGGTGGGTCGACCGCCCACTCGGTGCGCCCGTCGAGCAAGTCCTGAGCGACGTGCGGGTTGTTGGTGAACGGTCGCGCCATACCGACCAGGTCGAGCGCGCCGCTCGATAGTGCATCCACCATGATCGACCGTGCCCGGAAGCCACCGGTGACCATCAGCGGAATGTCCACCTCCGCGCGGGCCTTCTTCGCGTAGCCGAGGAAGAACGCCTCCCGCTGATTTTCGACCTTGTCCAGCATCACCCGAGACTCGTAGCTGCCACCGGATATTTCGACGAGGTCAATGCCGTCTTCCTGAAGCATGCCGAGCACGCGCATCGACTCTTCTTCGGTGAAGCCGCCGCGTTGGAAGTCCGCCGAGTTGAGCTTAATGCCGATCGGGAAGTCATCACCGACCGCCGTTCGGATTCCGCTGAGCACCGTGCGTGCAAAGCGAGCGCGATTCTCGAGGGGGCCGCCCCATCGATCGGAGCGCTGGTTGGTCAGCGGAGAAAGGAACTGGCTCACGAGATAGCCGTGCGCGCCGTGCACTTGCACCCCCGTGAAGCCCGCGGTCTTCGCAAACGCCGCTGCGCTGGCAAAGCTCCGGATGACCTGGCCGATCTCCGCTTCGTCCATCGCGTGCGGCTGGCCGAACGCCTTGGCGCGACGCAACAGATTGACCGGCTCTACGGCAGACGGCGCGCCAGGATCGGGGTTGATGTGGCGCGGCGTCTGGCGCCCGGGATGATTGAGTTGCATCCACAGATGATTGCCGTGGGTCGTCCCAGCCGCCGCCCAATCGCGAAAAAGGTCGATGTGCGACTCCGGCTTCACCGCAACGTTGCTCGCTCCTTCGAGGTGAGCCTGGTCGATCATGACGTTGCCGGTGATCAAGAGGCCAGCTCCACCCGCGGACCAGCGTTCGTAGAGGCGCACGAGATCCCGCGTCGGTGACTGCTTCGGCGAGCCGAGATGCTCGCTCATCGCAGCCTTTGCAATGCGGTTTGGGAGGGTCGCCCCACACGGCAAGGTCAACGGATCGTTTAGCGTGGCAGAGGTCATTTTCGGCTGGATCGCCGTCGGCGGGACTCGACCGCCACGGCGGAATGACGTAAATGGCAGAGTCGCGCGGTGAGTCAAACGCGGGCGAGGTGAGACATGGGTTTTGGAGACGACGAGCGGGATCTCGACGAGACTGCCGCGCGACTCGTGGGATGGCTCGGGCCCAAGCTGTCCGTGCCGCCCGGCGACATCCGCATCGAGGACTTGGACGCTCCACTCGGAACGGGCTTTTCTAGCGACACACTGCTCTTCGACCTGGTCTACGACAAGGACGGTCAGGAGCACCGGGAAGCAATGGTCGCCAGGCTCGAGCCGACCGAGTACATCGTCTTCCCCACGTACGACATCGCGCTTCAGTGCCGAGTGCTGCAAAGGCTCGAAAACACGGATGTGCCCGTGCCGCTCGTTCGTTGGTTCGAGCCGGATCCGTCCGTCTTGGGCGTGCCGTTCTACATCATGGATCGAATCGCCGGAGAGGTGCCGAGCGACAATCCGCCCATGCACGACGAGGGCTGGATCGCAGACGAGCTTTGCGAGGCTGAGCGGACGACGGTCTGGTGGAACGGGTTCGAGGCCATGTGCAAGGTGCACCGCCTGGACTGGAAGGCGCTCGGGTTCGATTTTCTCTTGGAGCCCAAGAGAGGCGAGACGCCGCTCGAGCAGCAGCTTCACTACTACCAGGGATACTTCGACTGGGGCATGCCGCGGGAGCGCCACCCCGACATCGCGCGTGCCCTCGACTACCTCGAGGCAAACAGGCCCGAGGAAAATCAGATCGGGCTGTGCTGGGGCGACTCCAGGTTGGCCAACGAGATCTTCGACACCCTCGAGTGCGTGGCCGTGATCGATTGGGAGATGGCGCGGATTGGAGACCCCGTGCAGGACCTCGCCTGGTGGCTCGCGTCCGACCGATGCTTCTCGGAAGGCCTCGAGCTCGAGCGTCTTCCCGGAATCCCAAGCCACGAGGAAACCATCGCTCGATGGAAAGAGGCCACGGGCTTCGACACGTCGAACATCGGCTATTACTCGATTCTCGCGCTCACTCGTTTCTCGATGCAGATGGCTCGCATTGCCCAGTACATGAAGAAGATCGAGATCATCGATGAAGAGAACGAGTTCGATTACGAAAACCTCGCCTCAATTACCTTGCGGCGCGCGCTATCGGAGCTTTGAAGATGGGGCCACTCGACGGAATTCGAATTGTTGAAATCGAAGGCATCGGTCCTTGTCCGTTTGCAGGGATGTTGCTCGCGGACCTCGGCGCCGAGGTCATTCGGGTCGGCCGGCCCCAGCCGTCGTTTCTGCAGGCAAACTTCGACGTGATGAGTCGCGGGAAGAAGAGCATCACGCTCGACCTCAAGAAGCCGGACGACAAGGAAGCGCTGCTCAAGGTGGTCGCGACCGCGGACGCGCTGATCGAGGGCTTTCGGCCCGGAGTGGCGGAACGCCTAGGGATTGGCCCGGACGTTTGTCTCGGAGTGAACCCGCGTCTCGTGTTCGGTCGCATGACCGGATGGGGGCAAGAAGGGCCCTGGGCGCACCGCGCTGGGCACGACATCAACTACATCTCGCTGGCGGGAGCATTGCACGCCATCGGCCGCAAGGGCGAGCGGCCCGCAGTTCCGATCAACCTCGTCGGTGACTTTGGTGGCGGCGGCCTGTTGCTAGCGTTCGGAGTTCTCGCGGCGCTCCTCGAAACCCAGAAGTCAGGCCAGGGGCAGGTGGTCGATGCGGCCATGGTAGACGGCGTCGCCGCGCTGATGGCAAGCGTGTACGCTGGCATGCAGCAGGGGTTTTGGTCCGACAAACGAGGAGAGAACCTGCTCGATTCCGGAGCGGCATTTTACGACGTATATGAAACGAGCGACGGCAAGTACGTCTCGCTCGGCGCACTCGAGCCGCAGTTCTACCAGGAGCTCATCGAGAAGCTCGGCCTCGAAGGCAGTGCACCTGCGGCTGGCGATCACCTGAACCCGGCCAAATGGGATGAGCTGCGGCCCACCCTGGAAGAGCTCTTTCGCCAGAAGACCCGGGACGACTGGTGCGAAGTCTTCGAAGGAAGCGATGCGTGTTTTGCGCCCGTGCTTGCGACAGCCGAGGTGTTCGAGCACGAACACCACGTAGCGCGGCGCTCGTTCGTCGACCTCGATGGCATCAAGCACGCGGTCGCTGCGCCGCGTTTTTCACGCACCAAGTCAGCCGACCCAACACCGGCCCGAGAGCGCGGCGCGGACACCGAAGAAATCCTACGTGAGTGTGGAGTCACGCTGCCCTAGCAAGGAATCCCAGATGATTACCGACTTCGACGACTACTTGATCCATCAAGCACCCTTCCCGGTCAGCCAGCCCGGCGTGCACAACCGGAACTTCTACGACCGGTATTGGTTCAACGGCTTCGACAAGGCGGGCACGTTCTTGTTCGAGGCCGGCCTCGGGCGTTATCCCAACCGCTTCGTTCAGGACGCGCACTTCAGCGTGGCCGCCGGCGGGGTCCAGCATTCGTTTCACGCCTCGCGAAGAGTGCCGGACAACCCGACGGATACGTCCGTCGGGCCGCTACGAGTCGAGGTCGTGGAACCGATGCGGATCGTCCGCTTGGTCATCGACCCCAATGAGACCGAGGTCGAGTGTGACCTGACCTTCCACGCCAAGGCGCCGCCGGTGCAAGAGCCGAAGAGCGTCATGTGGGACGGCAACAGGCTGATCATGGAGACGCAGCGCTTCACCCAATACGGGACCTGGGAGGGCTTCTTCTCGATCAAGGGGCAGCGCTTCGAGGTCAAACGGAGCGAGGTGATCGGCAATCGGGACAAGTCGTGGGGCATGCGACCGGTCGGCGAGTACGAAGATGGCGCGCCGAGCAAACTGACCACCGACCCGGCGGTCTATTGGATTTGGTCGCCGGTTCACTTCGACGGCTTCTGCACGCACTTCCTCACGCGCGAGATGCCCGATGGGCATGCGCAGGAGCTCTCGGCGTCGATCGTCGAAACGTACGGCGACGACGAAGAGGTTCCGAAGGACGTAGTGGAGGCGCAAGAGGAAGTGATGGCCTCCGCGACGAACTCGATTCGCTGGCGAAGCGGCACACGATGGCCCGAGGCTGCCGAGCTCGTGTTCGAGAAGCGGGACGGGACAAAGCTCGAGATCGAGCTCGAGCCGGTCTTCCGCTTCCAGATGATGGGGATCGGCTACCAGCACCCGGAGTGGGGCCACGCTGTATGGCGTGACGAGCTCGAGATTGGCTACGAGAGCTGGAACCTCGACGAGGTCGAGCCCGACGAGTACTGCAACATCCACGTGCACAACATCGTGCGCGCCAAAATGGGCGACAAGACGGGCATCGGCATCCTAGAGACCCTCGTCTTCGGACGGCACGAGCCGAGCGGGTTCCAGGACCTGTTCGACGGAGCCCCGTAAAAATCCTGCTTCGCCCCTTCACGGGGCAGGCCCCGTTAGAAGGTGTAGCCGCCGCCGGCCGAGATGATCGGGAAGGCGTCCGGATAGAACGCATTTCTGAGAACGGCGACCTTCAGAGACATGCCCATGAACGCCCCCCTGCCAACGCCGAACATAAACCCACCACCGAGAAGCAAATTGCCGTAGTTCTTGCGACCCGAGCTGATGCCGCCTTGTTTCCAGCCGGTGTTGATGAGCTCGCCTTCAACCAGTACAAACAACATCGGAATCGGGAACAGCCGGACGAAGAGCGACCCACCATACGTGTGCCAGACCACCTCTTGGATGGGAACGCGATCCTTCGAGTATTCATAGCGCAACGCGACGCCTGGCTCGACGATGCGTTTGAAGATGTAGGAAACCTGGGGCGAGATCCCGACCGAGATGAAACCCGTGCCCACGCCAAACCCGATACCGCCGCCAACGCGCAGATGACCCGGCGGTTCCTTGGGCGGCTCCTCGGGCGGTTCCTCGGGCGGTTGGGTGATGAGCTCGACCTGGGATTCATCCTGCGCAAGAGCACGCGGCGCGACTGCTTGCGCCGCGAGGACGCCCAATAGAACTCCCAAGAGAGCTCCAAGGCAAGAAAGTCTGGGCACCCTTTCTTTATAGCAGAAAGACGTCTTCGAGATCGTCGAACGCGGTCGCCCTCCAACGGGCCAACGGGCTTTGGCCTTCCAGGAGTTGCTGGGTCGCGACCAGCACCGCGGGAAGATCAACGAGATAGCAATACGGATCGGCGAGAGAACGGGTCGCTACGCCTTCGGGAAAATCCATCGGAGGCATCCAGGAAACCATCTTGCGATGCTCGCCCGCGAGCACCGCACGCACTGCGACATTACCAAAACGACTACCGAGCAATCGATCGAATGCGGTCGGGCGACCGCCGCGGACCACATGTCCTAGAACGGTCACACGGGTTTCGATGTCGTCGTGGTCTTGGCCGGTCACTTCGCTCAGCTTGGCGTCCACGAGCGATTTCAAACGCTCGGTCGGCGTCGGCACCCCTTCGGACTTGATCGCGACCACCTTTTTATTCTCACGGTGACGTCCACGCACGGTGAGAATGCTCTTCACGACAGAGTTCACCAACTCTTCCTCGGTGCGCGTGGCCTCCGGGAATAGAACCATGTTGGCCCCCGATGCGATGGCCGACGTCATCGCGAGATAGCCGCAGTCGCGCCCCATGACTTCGATGATGAACGTTCGGTCGTGCGCGCTGGCCGTGTCCGCGATGCGGTCGCAGGCCTCGACGATCGTGTTCATGGCGGTATCGACACCGATGGCCAGGCCGGTAAGCGCGATGTCGTTGTCGATGGAGGCAGGAATCCCAATGCACCGAACGGGCCAGTCCTTCGCTTCATCCGGATCACTCAACAGGGCGAGTCCGGTTAGCGAGCCGTTTCCGCCGATGACGATGAGCCCATCAACCCCGTGTTGCGTCAACACCTCGCGGGCCTGGTCCCTCGCTGCCACTTCGTGAAAGCGCCGGCATCGTGCCGAGTGCAGCATCGTCCCGCCCTCGCGCAGGATGTCGTTGACCTCGTCCGCGGAAATCGGGACGAGCTTACCTTCGAGCAAGCCTCTGTATCCCTGGCGCACGCCGAGCACGCGATGCCCTTTGGCGGCCGCAACCATCGTCGTGGCGCGAATCGCAGCGTTCATACCGGGCGAATCGCCACCACTAGTCAAAATCGCGATCGTCTTCGACAAGGCGCCTCCTCCAAGAGGGACCCTTATCTCACGCAACCTCGACGGCCGCCAAGTCGGATTTGAAACACTACTGAGCCGGAGGGAGCTGGATCGCCTTTTTCTCAGGACCAAGTGAGCTAAGCTCCGTTGATGAAGGACTCCGCAGTGGTGTCTCGCATTGTGCACGAGTCTTGCGAGCGGGCGGCTCCCTTGATGCCGAGCGGCCATTGGTGGGAGCATCTCGACGGCGATTTCGCCCGAAAGTCAGAGAGGTTTGACCTCATGCGGGCCGATCGCCTGCAGATCGGAGCTGCGGCCGCGCTGGACCACGCGGTGAGGGCGGTCTTCGGCACGATGGTGGGCGCAACGGCCATACCGTTTGGCTTCAATCCCATCGAGCTCCGGCGGTCTATGCAAAGCGTCGGCCTGTACGGCGAGATGGCAGAATCCGGCGATGCCACCCGCTTCTTTCATGAGCCTCCCTCGGGCGTGCGCATGCGCGCCAAGCGAGGACGCTGGTTTCCCCGTTTCGAACCCGAGGATGGCGTGTGCGAGGTGCTGCGGTTCGACAGCCCGTTCCAGCCTGTCCATCCCGACCAACACAAGCCTTATCTTCGCCACGACCGCAACCGCGTGGGCTACGCGCGCATGATTCGGCACCGTGATGGGCCGCGACCGACGATCGTCGCGATTCATGGGTTCACCGCCGAGGGATACCTGATCAACGAGTGGTTCTTTGCGCTGCCCTGGTTCTACCGCATGGGTTGCGACATCGCCCTGTTCACGCTTCCTTTCCACGGGCCACGCCAAACGCGTTTCTCCCCGTTTTCGGGTCATGGCTTCTTCGCGGGCGGCTCAGCTCGATTCAATGAAGCGGTCGCACAATCTGTTTTCGACTTCCGGATTCTCCTCAATTGGCTGCAGCGCGAGCAGGGCGTCGAACAAGTTGGCGTGACGGGCTTGAGTCTCGGCGGCTTCATCTCGTCGATGCTCGCCAGCGTTGAAGACAAGCTGGCGTTCGCGCTTCCCAACGTGCCGATCATCAGCGTCGCCGACTTGGTCTTGGAGTGGCAGCCGCTCGGGTCGCTGATGCGCGCCGCCCTTGCCGCCTCGAACCTGAGCCCGTCAGATGCGCGGCGCCTCGTCGCCGTGAGTTGCCCACTCACCTATGCGCCGGTGCTGCCGCCGGAGCGATTGATGATCGTTGGCGGCGCAGGCGACCGCCTCGCACCCCCCAAGCATTCCAGACTGCTGTGGGATCATTGGCAACGCTGTCGCATGTACTGGTTTCCGGGGAGTCACAGCATCCACCTCGATCGCGGTAACTATCTAACGGAGATGGCCCGCTTCATGATGGGCCTCGGGTTCTTGCAGCCAGGGGCCGCGCCATGATCCCTGTATCCAATCTCGACGCTGCGATGCTCTACGCGGAAACTCCCGAGATGCCCATGCACACGATGGGTGTCCTAATCCTCGAGCCCGAGAACGAAGCGGTCGCTGAGCTTGGCGAAGGCTCGCACTTCGAGTTGGTTCGCGAACTGTTCGCAAAACGCATTCATCTCATCCCGCCGTTCCGGCGCCGTATCGTTCAGGGGCCATTACAAATCGGGGATCCCCACTGGATCGAAGATCCGGCGTTCGATCTCAACAAGCACCTCGTGCACATCTCCCTTCCTTCTCCGGGGGGCATGCCCGAGCTCTGCGAGTTTGTCGGTACGTTTGCAGGCGAACGTCTCGAGCGCGATAGGCCGTTGTGGAAGGCTGCGCTCGTAGAAGGCCTGGAGGGCGGCAAGATCGCGCTCGTCATGAAGATCCATCACGCTGCGATGGACGGCGGCCGAAGCGCGGCGATCGCGGGCGAGCTCATGGATACGAGTCCGGAAGGACGGCTGATCCCTCCCCCCGAGGAGCCCTGGGTTCCCGATTGCGAACCCACAATCCCCTGGCTCGCGGCCGATACGCTTCGAACCCTGGCAGGTAAGCCTCGGCGCGCGGTCGAGGCAGCTACAAAAATGACTTCCGCGCTCCGAGGCAGCGGCCGTTCCCAACCCGCCCAGTCCGAGGAGACCGAGGTTTCTGAGAAGGCTCCCCTGTTCGAGGCGCCGCCCACTCCGTTCAACGGCGCCCTCACGCCCAACCGCTCCGTCGCGCTCGCGGACGTCTCGCTCGAAGATGTGAAGGCGATCAAGCGTGCTTTTGGGACGACCGTGAACGACGTCGTGCTGGCCGCCTGCTGCGCAAGCTTACGATCCTGGCTTCGCGCGCATGGCGGCCTCCCGGAACGCCCCCTGGTCGCGACCGTCCCTGTGTCGGTTCGGCAAGATGGGGATGAAGACGGCAACCGCGTTTCAATGATTCGCGTTCATTTGCCTGTCCAAAGCGATGATCCCGTCGAGCGGCTCATGGCCCTCAACGACGAAACGACGCGCCAGAAGAATCGGCACAAGAAAGGTGGTGGGAGCGATATCCTCAACAACTTCGCCGACCTCGTGAACAACGTCACCGTACCCTGGATGGCGACACACTTCGTAGGCTTCTTCTCCTCGCGACACCTCGCCGACCGGATCCCTCCGTTGTGGAACCTCATCATTTCGAACATCGCGGGCCCGCCCGTGCCTCTCTACACGACGGGCACGCGACTCACTCACCTCTTCCCGCTCGGGCCCGTGCAACAAGGATCGGGCCTCAACATCACCGTGATGAGCGCGGTCGACCGGCTATGTTTCGGCGCACTGGCCTGCACGGAGATGGTCCCCGATGTGCAGGATATCGCGACCGGCTTCGTAAGAGAGATCGAACTGCTCACCACGAAGGTCGCCAAGTCAGGTTCGAGCCCAGTATCAGCACGCTGACGTCCTCACCAAACAGACCGTCGACGCGAAGGCCGAGATCCAGATCGTCTTTGATGGACAAATACAGAATGCCGCCAGCGGAGTGCTGCAGCCAGTTGTTGAGGTCGGCATCGTACTGATTGATAGACACCCGATAGTACGCAGAAAGCTCGGCTACCCGACTAATGTCCACCCCTGCACCCAGACGGGCGGCATAGTCGGACACAAACGAGCCAGCGTACGCCGCGACCGAAACGTCCGCCCAGGCAATATCTGCGATGCGCAACACTCGGGCCTGCAGGTATCCGGCGATCTGGTCGAACTGCTCCGCCGTCTCACTGTGCACGAGACTCGCTCCCGCATGAAGGGCAAGCCGGGAGAACGTAAAGCTCGTGTCCACTCCACCGAAATACCGTGCGTCATTGCTGTTGAGACAGACAACCTCGTCTCCTGTGCTCGACGCCGGGTCAGGAACAGTGTTGCATAGATAGCCCAGCGGCAGATACGACGTGAGCCATAGCGAACGTTCCGGCAGCCGCATGTCGAAACGGCCTGCGATCTGGAAAAGACCGATGCGAACCGAGGCGTCGAAGCCCGCTGCGCTCACCTCGACGCGCGGCGCCTGCCAAAGGTTGGCCTCGTCGTGCAGCGAGAGCTCGAAGTGCCCCGCTAGCCGCCCATTTCCTGGAAACACGTCAAACTCTGCGTTGAGGCGACGCTCGTCAATCTCGCCCATGAAAGTAGAGGCGTGCGCGGACAGACCGATGAAGGGCCGAGCATCGAGCGATTCGTTTTGGTAGGCCAGTTGTACGCCGAATCGCGTCGTATCGAGGGTGGGCAGGTTGTTGAGCGGCTCGGGCACGGTGCCTCCGAAGGCGCCGATCGAAAAGCCGGCCCAAGACGGTGAACGCACCCGAAGCCCATCGAGTTGTCCGACGCCAACCGCAACGAAAGGGAGCCGGCCCAGACCAACCTGA